>DEUU01000416.1:2305-2943 GCA_002362735.1 Dehalococcoidia bacterium UBA3254 | reverse complement strand
CTGTACCACCAACTGCCTGGCGCCGGTGGCTAAAATATTACATCAGAACTTCGGTATTGTTAAAGGTTTGATGACCACCATTCATGCCTATACCAACGACCAGCGCATTCTGGACCAGCAGCATAAAGACCTGCGCCGCGCCCGCTCAGCCGGACTGAGCATGATACCCACAACCACCGGAGCAGCCAAAGCCATTTCACTGGTATTACCGGAACTCAAGGGTAAACTGCACGGCTTTGCTATCCGCGTTCCTACTCCCACCGTTTCAGTAGTTGATCTGGTGGCGGACCTGGCTAAAGAAGCGACCGTGGAACAGGTCAATGCAGCTTTCAAGGCAGCAGCCGAAGGACCGATGAAGGGAATTCTGGCATATTGCGAAGATGAACTGGTCAGCGTTGACTTCAAAGGTAATCGTGCCAGCTCTATTGTTGATTCTCTGAACACGATGTCCATCGGTGGTAATATGGTAAAAGTGATTTCCTGGTATGATAACGAATGGGGCTACAGCTGCCGTCTGGCCGACCTGACCGCCTTCGTGGCCAAAAAGGGGGTCTAGTTCATGGTAATAAGTAATTAGTCATAAGGCATAACTTCCCAACCCCCCTTCTCCAAACTTACAACCTAAAACTTAAAACCTA
>DEUU01000416.1:0-2055 GCA_002362735.1 Dehalococcoidia bacterium UBA3254 | reverse complement strand
AACCTAAAACTTAAAACCTACAACTAATAAAGGGAATGAGTTGCAAATTCCAATTCATTCCCTTTATGCTATTAATGAAAGGATACAACATGATTTTATACAGACTTGAACCAGGTATTACCCTGATAGATTTAGCTCCTCCCATCGGAGATTTTGGTGGAATGATGGGGAGCTATGTTATCCAGTCAGAAAAAACCGCCATCATCGATGTCGGACCGGCTACTTCTCTGGTAAATCTGATAAAGGCTCTGGCTGAACTCCGCATCAGACCAGAAGACATCAACTATGTACTGACCAGTCATATTCACCTCGACCACAGCGGAGGGATTGGCCAGGCTATGAAGCTAATGCCAAAGGCCGTCGGAATAGTCCATGAAAAAGGACTGTACCATCTATCCCATCCGGATAAACTCTGGCAAGCCAGCTTAAAAACTCTGGGCCAGATAGCTCAAGACTACGGCGCTCCGGAACCGGTCCCGGAAGAGAGACTGGTAGCTGCCTATGAAGGGATGGTAATCGATCTCGGAGGAATTCAATTTGAGACTCTGATTACTCCAGGCCATGCTCCTCACCATATCAGCTTTATCGACCGGAAAAGAGGCAAACTTTTCGCCGGAGAATCAGCCGGGGTCTATTTTCCAAAATTTGATTTAGCCCGTCCCGCTACCCCGCCGCCTTTTGATCTGAAGCAAGCCCTTGCTAGTGCCGACAAAATGATGGCTGCCGAACCCCGGGAGATCTACTATCAGCATTTCGGCTATTCATCTAATGCGGTACTCAGGCTGAAGAAATACAAAGAACAGACCATACTCTGGGCCAGGTTTATCGCCCAGCATCTTGACGAGACCGGGCAGGAAATTATTGACAAATTATTGACTGCAGATAATACCCTTGAGAAAGTAAATCAATTGCCCGGGGACCACCGCAAGCTGGAACGCTATTTTGTCACCAATAATATTCTTGGTTATATTGATTATTTTAAGCGAGAGGGAGTCAAAGTACTGGATGGGTTACAGGGATAGGGTGGATTGTATTTATTTCTATAACCACCCCATCCATGTTTAATAAATTCAAACGTGTTTTATTGCGGACCGGAGTTCTGAGTTAAAATGAAGTAGGTCGCCCAATTTTTACCGGGTGGAATGGGAAAGTTTTCCGTATCAGCCTTGGCCCAGGCAGTCTCCTGAATAGTCTCAATAATGGGAGATCCCCCTTCGATCGGATTCGGAATCTCGGTAGTTTTAATCAGAGCCGCATGAGCAGCAATGTAAATATTCCCAGAATTCAAATCCAGAGGAATATTACAGGACCAAATGTTTGGGTCATCTTTTGGCGTCGCATTGTAGGGGAATTTGCCCGGAGCGCTTTTGGTAGGAGAATCGAATCCAGCATAAATATGTGCTTCGCTCAAAGTCCAACCCCCGTTAACCGCGGGATCGACAGAATAAGTTACCAGAATATTTCCCGCTCCATCATCAACAATATCTACAGTACCGGCATTGACGGCAGCATCCCGGCCGATAAATAAAGTCGCCGTGGGTGATTCAGCCATGACCGGAGCCGCGATTGTAAAAACCATTAGAACCGTGATTAATACCAGTGCAAATTTTCTCATTTCTATCATTCCTCCTTCTCTCTTATCCTATTTTTTATCGCAAATTTCCTCAATCACCTAATGGTACCCGATGTTATTAACAAAAGTCCCCCGTGATTAAGATACAGGACTTTCGTTTAATCAACGATGAAGAATCATTAACTGATTCCTATTTACTATATCCGTTCGAACAAGTTATAATTAGCGGGTAAATCCGGTAGTTATAGAATGTTATTTGAGGCGCTCTTCAATCCGGTATAAATAATTAAGAAAGAGAAAACTAATGGTACCTGCAATTGATGACATCACCCAGCAAAAATTGGAAAAATTAACGGCGCTGCGCGCAGCCGGGATTGAACCTTTTCCCTACGGCTACCACCGTACTCATACCGCACAGCAAGCCCTGGTAATCGTGGAACAGAACAAAGAAAATCTCCAGAACCAGGAATTCAAGGTTAATG
>DEUU01000032.1 GCA_002362735.1 Dehalococcoidia bacterium UBA3254 | reverse complement strand
TTCGAATCCCACCCCCTCCGCCAATTTTGAAGCTAAATTATAATTCATCCAAGATATTTTATTTATTCACACATGATTTCTGCTAATCCCTTGCTAATCCGCGAGCAATTTTTTCCTATAAAATAAGATAGAATATTTAATAGTTATGTATCTATTACAGGGGTAAAGTCGAATTGGTTTGTTCGCCCAATAATCAACTCAATAAGAATAACGAAGCGTTATTTCTGAGAAATAAACTTTCGCAAAGTGAGAGTAGCGTTTGGCTTTAAGATAATTAGAATAACGAACAGCAGGACTAGAACATTAATAACAAAACTTTGAACCATGAGGAGAGGTACAAACGGGCCAAAACAAGGGCAATATCCTATACTAATCCCACGCACTATTACAGAAATCTTAGCGATAGTAAAACTTAGCGTTAGTAAACCGGCTAAAGAAGCGCTCAATCTTAACCAAATACCCGCCAGTAATAAGAGGCCGATTATGATTTCCGAATAAGGTAAAACATACCCGTAGATCCTGCTTAAGAGGTCGGGCAGTATACGGTACTGTTCGATTTCCCAAATCAATGAATCTATATGCCCTATTTTGGCGATGCCGGCAAATACAAAAATTCCTCCGACAACTAATCGACAAAAAGGAGTTGTATATTTAGTTACCATTTGCTTTAGAGTATTAAGTTTGGCCTTTTGTTCAGACACCTTTTCCCGTATCCAATACACCGCAAAATTAACAAGTGAAGCTTCAAACTAAATGGAAAGAGTCTCACGTAAGCTTAGTCGGAATAATCCTCCGATTTAGTAACTACAGATAATATCAACCTGTCACCCAGGTAAAAATCTTCGCTGTCATTTCCGGGAACCCTCGTTGTATCCGGAGGTATCAGGTATATCCAGGTAACCGGCCGCACATCTCCGGTTGATGTCGTAAACGTAGCTGCTTCCAGGTCAAGGGCGATAAGAAACCTCCGGCCGTCCGGCCCTACAACCTCGGTAACTTTATTTGCCCAGTGATAGATAGTTGATCCCATCGGGATAGGAGTACCTTTGGTATCATCCGGTATTAAGCTGAATGGAGTGAGTACCTTCGTCAAATTTTCTGTGGAATAGGAAATGCTGGTAACTACCGGGTAGCCTGCATTCGTCCAGGATTCGATTCCCCCTTGTATTTCTGAAACATCGTTATAACCGTTGTCTATCAGTATCTGCACCGCCCGGGTGCTGGTGGTATCCCCCGGTCAACTGCACCCGGAATACACGATAACCTGTTTATCTTTCGGAATTATATCTAGATTTGTTTCTAGTTCTTCCACCGGAATCGATAAGGCATCCTTTATATGACCGGTTTCAAAATTGGCCTTGTTGCGTACATCGACCAAAATAACAGACCCAAGTTCAAGAATGCCTTCTGCTTCTTCTACAGATATCGAATTAGGTGGGTTAGTTTTAGAAGTAGGTTTGGTATTTTGAGAAATGTCCGCCGAAGTCGTGTTATTACCGGTTGTTATCGATGTTGTTTGAATCGGTTGTGTACAACTATTGACCAATAATAATAAAGAGAATATCAGAACGGGAGAAAAGCATTTGACTATTTTCATATGAATAATATATCACAATTTGGTAATTATACAACCTCCATAGCAGACCGCTGAATTAGTCCCTTTTTCAGCAACACCCACTTATCCGGTCCCTTTTAGCTCTTCAAATCATCACCTATTCAGTTGTTAGTCGGCTTTTCAGGTCAAATTATCTCCCTGTTTCGGGGTATTCTCCCCTTATCTAACCGGATACTGGTAAAATATCCGGCGGCTGCCATAGTATCCTGGCCATCCGCTTGATATTGGAGACAGTGGCTGAGAGGAGGGTATGTATCCTGGCCTTAACTAACCCCCGGTAGCGGCACCTTCTCATACCGCAGTACCTGGCCAGGTCGGCTACCTTATGCTCGATTTTATAACGGTTACGGTAAACCTCTTTGCCCTCTTCCGATTCCATCCTTTCCTTCATCTGCCGGTAGTATTGGTCATAGATATTCAGATGCACACACCGTCCGTGTCCCTTCGATTTACCCGGATAACATTTGGCTTTCAACTCACAGTTATTACAATGGTGAGGTTTGAAGTTGAAGAGGATGCCCGCTCGCTTCTGGGTATCCGTGATGACCAAGTCCGGTCTATGCCCGGTTACGGTACATCCTGCTGGGCAAGTTAAGGTATCTGTTTCAGCATCGTACTTGAAGTCATCCTGAGTGAATAGGTCCTGGCCGTAGATATTGTATTTCTCTTTGATACTCATATAACCAGTGATTTGTTTACTATCCAGTATGGCCATGTTATTGCCGCTGCTGTAAGCTTTATCGCCACTGATCTCTTCGGGACTAATATCATGGGCTTTCTCCTGCTGTTTAAGTAGTCCGGGCAACTGGCCGCCATCGTCCTTATTGGCCGGAGTGGTCTCCACCGCTGTGATGATCTCCGAGTCTTCTTCCACCACCAGGTGTCCCTTATAACCCGCCCAGCTTTTCCCCGTCTTCTTGCCTGCCCGGGCATCGGTATCCACCGGGCTAACCAGTCTATCCTTAGCCCCGTCATCTCTGTCGACAATCACTTTCTCCAGGAGGCCCAGATCTTTTTGTAGTTCTGGAGTCACGGCTAGTTTCCTGTGCTTCAATTCCTGAGTTACACTGTCCAGGAGTTTTCCCGCTTGTTCGATCTCTTCTTCCAGGTTATCTTCCTTGCGGGCGAATCGGTCCTGTTTGACCATCTGCATATCGGTTAAACCCAGCTTATCGGCTAGATTCGCATCCTGTTTCTGGATGGTCTGTAGGACATTACGGCGGCACATCTTGATCAGTC
>DEUU01000058.1 GCA_002362735.1 Dehalococcoidia bacterium UBA3254 | reverse complement strand
CTGGATATGGTGCTGGGTTCTTACTACCTTACCACCATCCGCCCGGGAAGCAAGGGTGAGGGTTCCGTTTTCGGCAGTTTCGAGGAAGCTCGTCTCGCTTATGAACTGGGTGTGATCGACGTCAGGTCTGAAATTGAGGTCAGAGATGTTGAGAGGGGCGGACACAGAATCAAGACCAGCGTCGGACGGATAATCTTCAATGAGGCTTTACCTCATGAATTAGGTTATGTAAACCGTATCGTCGATAAGTCCGGATTGAAACAAATCGTGGCGGATTGCTATAAAATCTTACCCAATGAAGGCACTGCCGAGGTACTCGATAATATCAAAAAGCTGGGTTTCCATTACGCGACAACTTCCGGTATCACTATCGCCGCTAACGATATAGAGGTTCCAGCTTCAAAACCCGAACTGATCAAAGAGGCGGAAACCAAAGCTCTGGCCATTGAGAATCAGTTCCGCCATGGATTAATCACGGAAGATGAGCGATACAGCGGAGTGGTTGAGGTCTGGACAGAAATCGCCGATCGTTTGACAGATGTTTTAACCCAGAGTATGGACCGCTACGGCGGTATTTATATGATGTCAACCTCCGGAGCCAAAGGTAATATTTCTCAAATCAAGCAGATGGCCGGAATGAGGGGTCTAATGACTAACCCTTCAGGCCGTATCATCGACTTCCCTATCAAGTCCAGCCTACGCGAAGGTCTGAGCGTTTTGGAATACTTTATCTCCACCCATGGCGCTCGGAAAGGTCTAGCAGATACTGCTCTTAGAACTTCCGGTTCCGGTTACCTGACCCGCCGACTGATCGATGTTGCCCAGGATGTTATTACCCGCGAAGATGACTGCGGAACCATAGAGGGTATCTGGCTAGCGGATTCACCGGAAAAGAGCCTCCTGCCTCCGTTACCCAAGAGAATTATCGGCCGCATGGCCGCTTTGAAGGTAGTCAATCCAAAGACGGGAGAGACGATTGTCGACCGGAATGAAGAGATTGATGAAAAGAAAGCCAGTGACATCGGCGCAGCGGGAATCACCAAAATTTTCGTACGTTCACCGCTTAGCTGTCAATCCCGCTGGGGCGTTTGCCGAATGTGCTACGGTAGAGACCTGGCACGCGGTCACCTGGTAGAACCTAACACTGCCGTCGGCATTATCGCCGCCCAGAGTATTGGTGAACCGGGAACTCAGCTCACACTGAGGACCTTCCATACCGGTGGTATTATCGGTCTGGATATCACCACTGGTCTACCGAGAGTCGAAGAGCTATTCGAAGCCAGAACCCCCAAAGCTCAGGCTTTAATCGCCGAAATCGAGGGTACGGCTGAGATCACCCACGACGAAGAGGGTCGAAGGATTAAGCTTTCCAATTCAGAATGGCTTACGGATGAGTATCCACTACATCCCGATTGGCAACTGATGGTGGAAAACGGGCAGTCAGTTGAATCCGGTACCATTCTGGCCAGCAGAGTCCCCGAACCGGTGAAGGAGAAGGAGACCACCGAAGTTACAACTTCCAATCCCTCCATCACCGCTCAACGAGGCGGAGAAGTCATTTTGACGGACGGTAAATTGTTCATCAGATATGAAGAAAAAGAAGAGAGAGAATACGTCATCCCGGCGACGGCGCAACTCAGGATCAAGAACGGGGAAAAAGTTGAGGCCGGAACGCAGCTTACGGAAGGTTCTCTCAATCCCCAGGACCTGATGAGGATTATGGGACGTCACGCCGTCCAGCAATACCTGGTAGAAGAGGTCCAGAAGGTCTACCGCTCTCAGGGCGTTAACATTAACGATAAGCACATCGAGACTATCACCCGCCAGATGCTGACCCAGGTTCGGATTACTTCCTCCGGCGATACCAAACTGGTACCCGGAGAAATAGTAGACCGGTTCCATTATGAAGACTCAAACGCGAAGGTTCTGGCTGAAGGCGGTGAGCCGGCAACAGCTCTTCCGATACTTCTGGGCATTACCCGTGCTTCATTGAATACGGATAGCTGGTTGGCTGCGGCCTCCTTCCAGGAAACCACCCGCGTCCTGACTGAAGCCTCAGTTTACGGAAAGATAGATAAACTAATCGGCTTGAAGGAGAACGTCATCATCGGTAAACTTATTCCAGCCCATAACCCAATCCATAAAAAGGAAGCAGAAAAACTGCCCCTGGAAGAGCCAGTAGGAGCAATTGTTTCCAATGAATTGCCTTCTCCGACTTTCGATGACATTGACATCGATGCCGATGATATTCTGGGTGAATCATAAAGTCCCTTAAGTAAACATTAATCAAAAGGACTCCGGTTTCCGGAGTCCTTTTTTTTGGATACGGGTGATCTTATGCGCAGATATGGTATAATAATTCTAGTCTGAACGGGGGGAAATCAAATCGGACGCGTAGTATCCGGGAAATCGGGAAGTGAAGATGCGGTATTAGAAACCAGCTTGCGGCCGCGCAGCCTGACTGATTTCATCGGTCAAAATAAGATCAAGGAAAATTTAAAAATAGCAATTGCTGCGGCCAAAGGCAGAGACGAAGCATTAGACCATATTCTGCTTTATGGACCGCCAGGACTGGGCAAAACAACCCTAGCTTATATTATTGCTGCTGAAATGGGAGTAAGCGTCAAGATCACTTCTGGTCCGGCCATTGAGCGTACCGGCGATCTGGCCGCTATTTTAACTAATTTACGAGCTCAGGATATTCTTTTTATCGATGAAATCCACCGTCTTTCCCGGGTAGTTGAAGAGGTCCTCTATCCAGCTATGGAAGATTTTGCCCTGGATA
>DEUU01000294.1 GCA_002362735.1 Dehalococcoidia bacterium UBA3254 | reverse complement strand
GGTGAGCCGCGCGATATCCGCCGTGATCGCATAATCGTCGAGATCGTGGAAAATAGCATAAAGGATACCGGCTTGTCTTATGGTAATCCCATATTGATTCAATTCTTCTTCTCTGATATCGTGCAAAATTTCTCTGGAAGCATTAAATAGTTTCCACAGTTCAAAATCAGCGTCAGTATCTTGCACTTTTCTATATTCAGTTTCTTTTGAAATCATTCACTCTCCTTTTAAACAAACTCTTCAGGATCATCTCCCTAAATATATTCCATAACGAACATTATTATTTTACATCTAAATAAGCATATTGACAAGGACTTTCACGAGTGATATAGTTCCATATAGATTAATTTATAAGATCGGCTGATACGCTGGATGCGCGACTTACTAATAAACCCGGTGATTTATCCTTTCTTTCCTGCGGTTATTGGTTTATTTTTGATGCCAGTTAGTGTACAGTTGTATCTCCATTTAGCCAGAGATATAGAGATAATTAATTCAAACACAGCGAACATTTTAATACATAGATGATTGCATGAAGGAGGCCAAATGACTGCAGAATTAGAGTTAAAAAAGATCGTCGGTTCCGACAACGTCAGTCTAGAACCAATTAAGCTAAAAGAATATTCCAGAGATATGAGCTTTGTCGACCCCATGAAACCCGACTATATTGTTAAACCAGGGAATATTTCTGAGATCGAGAGCCTGGTTAAATTTGCCAACTCAACCCTCATGCCGCTAGTGCCTGTGAGCTCAGGTTCTCCACATTCCCGCGGCGATACGGTTCCCTGCATCGGAGGGTCCACTATAGTCGACCTCAGCCGAATGAAAAAGATCATACGAGTCGATAGAGTTAACCGTGTGGCGATGGTGGAGCCGGGAGTAACATTTGAAGAATTGATACCTGCTGTAAAAAAAGAGGGGATCAGAATGAATATTCCTCTTTTGCCGCGAAAGACGAAATCCGTTTTAGGGAGCTTATTGGAAAGAGAGCCTGTCACCATGCCGGTGTACCACTGGGACATGGCCGACCCCTTGAACTGCATAGAGATTGTCTTCGGAAACGGTGAAGTATATCGCACCGGCGGCGCTGCCGGACCGGGCACTATCGAACAGCAATGGGCTGCCAAACAAGCCCAAACCGATGCGGCAGGGCCCTCTCAGGGATCTTTTCACACTGTAATACAGGGTTCGCAGGGAACTCTGGGAATCGCAACCTGGACCAGCTTGCGTTGTCAAATAATGCCTAAAATTGAATCTCCTTTCTTAGCCGGGTCTTTGCATTTGGATAAAATACTTGAGCTGGCACATTGGCTGGTCAGGCTGAGATTAGTGAATGAATGCTTCATTTTGAATAACTCCAACCTGGCCGCTATCATGGCCCAAAAAGATTCTACCCGTTATCAGGAAATTAAGAGCTCATTACCTGATTGGATTCTCTTTTTTAACATCGTCGGCTACGATTACTTCCCGGAAAAAAGAGTGGACTATCAGACCAAAGATATGCAGGACCAGGCCGGGCGTATTGGACTGGACCCGGTTAATGCTCTAGGAAAAGTCTCAGCCTCGTCCTTACTGGAATTGGCCCAAAATGTTTCTCCTGAACCCTATTGGAAACTACGAGCTAATGGGGCATACCAGGATATATTCTTCTTGGCCATGATGGAAAAACTTCCCGACCTTATCAAATCCATGAATATGATGGCCAACGAAGCCGGATATCCAACCTCAAATATGGGTGTTTACATACAGCCCGTAGCCCAGGGTACCAGCTATCACTGCGAGTTTAACCTGTTTTATAATCCGAATGATCTCAACGAGGTAAACCGGATTAAGCAACTTTCAAGTTCTGCGACGAGAAGATTGCTGGATGAGGGAGCTTTCTTTTCAAGGCCTTACGGTGAAAATGCCGGAATGGTCTTCAGCAGGGAAGGTACCACGATTGAGGCATTGAGAAAGGTAAAAAAGGTATTTGATCCTAATAATATCATGAATCCAGGAAAATTGTGCTTTTAGACGATTACCAACCAAAATAAACCATAAGGAGTATAGAAATGCCGTTAGCTGATTATAAGCGTGACATCGAGTCATGCAACCGGTGTTCAGTATGTAAATTCGTCCCTATGGAAAAAATTAACGGACATCAGCACGCTAATGTCTGTCCAAGTATAGCCAAATATAATTTTCATGCTTATTGCGGAGGAGGCAGACTAAATATCGCTAACGCGATGCTTGATAACAGATGGAGCGAAAATCCGGAGGTTATCGATAAGCTACTGGAAGTCGTAAATAACTGCCAGATGTGCGGCGCCTGCGATGTCGCTTGTAAATATTCCAGGGATATGGAAGTATTGGAACCTATCAACGAATTGAGAATTCATTGTGTAGAAAACGGGCATACTCTTTCCGCCCTGGATACCGTCATCGACAATCTCAATAAAAACGGCACCATGGTCCCGGGGTCGCAGGCCAAACGAGGAAAATGGGCTGAAGGCCTGGGAGTAAAAGATATTTCCGAAACAAAAGCCACAGTGGCTTTCCATGCCGGTTGCAGAGTTTGCTTTGACCGCGGCCTTTGGAAAACCGCCCGGGATGCTGTGGCTCTAATACAAAAAGCCGGAATAGATATCGCCATCCTGGGAGAAAAGGAGTCTTGTTGCGGCAGCCGCGCCTATCAGATGGGTTATAAAGAAGATTTCCTCAAGCAGGCCAGACAATACAGGTCGTTGTTAGAAAAATCAGGGGTGAAAACCCTGGTGACCGGATGCGCGGACTGCTATTACGCCTTCAAGGTGCTTTATGATAAATTCGACTTGAAAGGTAAAATGGAAGTTTTACATACCTCGGAATATTTCGACCGCTTGATTAAAGACGGTAAACTTAAGCCCACCAAGAAAATTGCCGCCAGGGTGACCTATCATGATCCCTGTCACCTGGG
>DEUU01000105.1:7608-39384 GCA_002362735.1 Dehalococcoidia bacterium UBA3254 | reverse complement strand
GGGAATTGAATCGCGAAACTCCTGAAGATATCGCCTTAAATTCCCTGTTTAACCTTATTCCGTACCCGATACCAATGTAATATTAAAAATGTTATTCATACTAGCTCTAAAAATGCGATAATAAAAAGATGAACAATCCTAAAATATTTTCCCGCAGTCTCATCACCGTTTCACTCTCCTACTTTTTCTTTAGCACCAGTTTCTTCCTGATCATCGTCATTATGTCCGCTTATGCTATGGATAATTTTAAGGCCACCTCTGGAGAAGCCGGGTTAGTCGCCAGCGTATTCGTATTTGGGTCTCTATCCGCTCGGCTGATCTTTGGAAGATGGATTGAAAAGGGCGGCCAAAAAAAGCTGTTCTGTGTAGGTTTATCTTTAAGCCTTGTAATTACATTATTATATTTTGTGACGAACAACCTCCTGCTCTTATATGGTGTTCGTTTTATCCACGGAGCTGCTTTTGGACTTACAAGTTCTGTGGCTGGGACAATTGCGGCTAATATTATCCCTCAAGAGAGACGCGGGGAAGGAATCGGTTACTTTACCCTGAGTAGCACTCTGGGTGTTGCCATAGGTCCTTTTTTGGGTATGTTTATTTACCATTATGCCAGCTATCAGATGGTTTTTGCCGCCAGTACCCTTGCCGCGATGTTGAGTCTGGTGGTTGGAGTATTTACATTCGTTCCTGAAACAAAACTCACCGCAAACCAGGCCGCTGATTTAAAGGGCTTCAAATTCCGCAATTTCTTTGAACCTGCAGCTATACCCATTTCCGTTTTTGTGATGCTTATGGTGGTTTGTTACTCAAGCGTTATGACTTTCCTTACTCCCTATGCGCGTGAAATAAATTTGTTAGATAGTGCCAGTTTCTTTTTTATTGTGTATTCAGTGATGGTCTTTATTTTTCGGCCCCTCATCGGTCGTTTATTCGATCTAAGGGGCGCCAACTTGATCATGTATCCCGGCATCCTGATTTTTTCCGCGGGTATGTTAATGATCAGCCAGTCTTATTCCGGGTATTTGCTTTTACTGTCAGCTGCTATTCTTGGCATCGCCAACGGTTCTATACAGACTAATGCCCAGGTAATCGCACTTCAAATGAGTCCCCAACACAGGCTTGGATTAGCCAATTCAACTTATTTTATGTTCATCGATACTGGAGTGGCTATCGGACCATTTCTTTTTGGTATGCTGCTTCCTCTGGCGGGTTATAGAACCATGTACGCTATTTGCGCCATCGTTGCCTTTGCAGGTATATTTCTTTACTACGGATTACATGGGAGAAAAGCGGCAAACTTAAAGATGAAATCCCGGGAGACCTTCCGATAATTAACCAGCGAATTGAATTGGACTAATTCTTGCCTTAAGTAGTATGATTTTAATGGTTCAGGTGATTTTATCTTTTAAGAGTAAGTTTTGGAATCAGACAATATCATTCGCCCCGGCCCCGGTACTCACACCAGCAATAAGACTTTAGCCCTTATCGCCGTTTCCTTATCCGCCTTTTTTGTCACCTACCATGGCGCTGCTTTAACCGTAGCTCTTCCGGCTGTCAATAATGATTTCCATGCCAATGCCATTATCCTGAGCTGGGTGATGTCCATCTTCGGCCTGACTAACGCCGTGGTTTCCGTACCCCTGGGGAGAATATCGGATATCATCGGCATCAAAAAGGTCTATATCATCGGAAACGTTATCTTTACTGCCGCCTTTATCGTCGCCATTTTTTCAAATTCAATAGTGATGCTTATCATCTGCCGTGCTGTACTGGGTCTTAGTGCGGCTATCCTGGGCAGCGCTTCAATTGCCATCGTTACGGCTATCTTTCCTTCCAACGAACGGGGGAAAGCTTCGGGAGTCAACATAGGGGCCGCTTTTTTCGGGCTTTCTACAGGTCCTTTTCTGGGTGGGCTGATTGCTGGATATCTGAGCTGGAGAAGCATTTTTCTTACCACCGTCCCGCTCTCCTTATTCTCGATCGTTCTGGTTCTGATAACCATTAAAGGAGAATGGGCGGAAGCCAGAGGTGAAAAATTCGATTATGTTGGATCGATTCTCTACGGAATGTCCTTAATTGCTTTAATCTACGGGTTCTCTCTGCTTCCAGGTTTGCGGGTTATATCTCCATATTCTGCGGAATCGTGGCTTTTGCCGGTTTTATCCGGTGGGAAAGCCATGTACTTAATCCCGTGCTAAACGTTTTCCTTTTCCGTAAGAACAAAGTCTTTATCTTTGCTAACCTGGCCTATCTTATTTGCTGGATTATCCTGATTGCATCCAATTTTGTTCTCAGTCTTTTTTTACAGTATTCCCGAGGATTCACTTCCGAGCAAGCCGGTTTGATCTTGATTGCCCAGCCGGTTACTCAGACGATTCTTTCTCCCTTTACCGGCAGATTGTCAGATAAATTTGAACCCCGCACCGTCTCGTTGATCGGTATGCTGTTGATGTTCCTAGCCTTCTTTCTTTCGTATTTCTCAGCTTCAATACATCGATAGTACAGATCGTCGTCTCCCTGGTAGTCCTTGGAGTTGGTTCCTCTTTATTCTCTTCTCCTAATTCAAACATCATAATGAGCTCCGTTACTCCCCAGTATTACGGAGTTGCTTCCTCCACGATCGTTACCATGAGAGGTATGTCTCAATCACAGAGCCTGGGTTTGGTAATGCTGGTGATCGCCATTACGATCGGTCCGGTGGTAATTACTCCGGAATATTATGCGGCCTTTATAAACTGCGCCAGGATCATATTTATCATCTTTGCAGTGCTGGGACTCGGGGGAATATTTGCTTCGGCGGTTAAAGCTTAACCGCTTTTTAATTGATGGCTGACTTTATCCCAGATTCGGTCAGCAATCTCTCTTCTGGATAAAGTAGAATCTATAATTACCCAGCGGTCTGGTTCTGCCTCTGCCAGCGCGAGAAATCCGTCTCTGACCTTCTGATGGAATCCCCGGTCTTCTTTGTCAAAACGGTCGGTCGCAGGGTTTCCTTTCCGGGACAGGCCAATTTCAGGCGGAACATCCAGAAGAAAGGTCAGGTCCGGTATCATGCCTTGAGAAGCGATCCGGCTGATCTGTCTTACAATGCTCAGGTCCAGTCCCCGACCATAACTTTGATAAGCGATCGTAGAATCTACAAAACGATCGCAAATTACGATCTTGCCTTCCGTTAGAGCAGGTTGAATCACATCCTTGATCAACTGGCTGCGTGAAGCATTAAAAAGTAATAATTCCGTTAATGGGGATATCGAAATCTCGCAGGCCTGTTTTAGAAGATATCTGACTTTTTCGCCGATCGGTGTGCCGCCGGGTTCGTGAATTAAAATAGCCGGAATAGCAAGCTCGGCCAGTTTTCGCTCCAGTATACGTGACTGAAGGCTTTTTCCGCATCCCTCCCCACCCTCAAAGGTTATGAAAAGGGACATTTACTGATTCATGGCTCCTTGCTTAAATATCCGCACCCGCCGGTTCGGCTCTTTTCCTGTGCTGTCTGAAGGCAAATCATGTTGTTCTGCCACCAGATGCTGCAACCGCCGGATATAAGCACTCTGGGGCCGCAGCTCAACGATCTCATCGCCGTTTCGCACCTGGTTGACAGCCGATTGGGCTTCTTCTACCGCATTTTCTATAGGATCACGTCGGTTATCAGAGGGATAGATAGTATTTAATAGCTGCCGGATTTGATTAGGCGTATTGCTTTTTAACACGTAAATAGGTATATTGGCCGCTTCCGCATCCATTATTTTTTGAGGACGGTTGCGATAATAGGCTTTAGAAGTGATTAAAATATTGGCTGCATTCGAGTTATTAGTGACATCCAGGGTCAGATTCATTTCCTTTGCCATCTGTTCCAATCTCGCCCGGTTGACACCGAAAAGGTAAATTTTGGGTTGCTTCTCATCTTTAGCCCTTTTACCTTTAGTGGAAGGTTTCTTCTCGGTGCCTGCTGGCATTTCTTTGGCTGCCTTTACTTCGCCGTTCTGATCCAACCAGCGGATTTCGGTTTCCAGTGGAAATCCCCTTAATATTGAGTCCACGGCTTCGGAAACATCCGGATGAATCGCTACTTTATCTCTATCTTGAATCTCTACCACAATGTTAAAAGTGGGTGGGGACGTCCTTTCCAATATGGATTTTTGAGTGCCACGCCGCTTGGCTTCCTCGTCGCTGAGTGTGACCGTCTGGATGCCTCCGATGAGATCCGCCAGAGTCGGATTGATGATCAGGTTCTCCAGTGTATTGCCATGTGCTGTGCCGATCAACTGGACACCGCGCTCTGCGATGGTGCGCGCTGCCCGCGCTTCCAGTTCCGTACCGATTTCGTCAATCACAATCACCTGAGGCATATGATTCTCAACTGCTTCAATCATGACTGCGTGCTGGAGTGAGGGGCTGGGGACCTGCATGCGTCGTGCGCGCCCGATTCCTGGATGAGGAATATCTCCATCACCGGCAATTTCATTCGAAGTATCTACAATCACTACCCGTTTGCGGATATCATCCGCCAGCACACGAGCAACTTCCCGGAGCATAGTCGTCTTACCTACCCCCGGACGTCCCATCAGAAGAACACTTTTTCCTGACTCCACTAGGTCCTGAATGATTTTAATTGTCCCGTAGACCGCACGGCCGACGCGGCAGGTCAGGCCTACAATGGAGCCCTTGCGGTTTCGAATGGCAGAAATACGATGAAGAGTGCGTTCAATACCGGCGCGATTGTCTTCACCAAAACTGCTGATGCGGGAAACGACATATTCCAGGTCTAATTCGGATACATCTTCGGGTATGATCTCCATTTCACGATGGAAAAAACGAGCTTCCGGAGAACGCCCCAGGTCTAAAACTACTTCGACCAATTCGTTGATATCTTCTTGTTCATTTAACGGTTTACGAATTTGATCAGGAAGTATATCGATCAAGGCGCTAAGGTCATCGGTTATTACCTTTTGCAAAATTTCCTCCGCAGCCTACCACCCTCGCTTTGCCAGTAGTTCTTCTGCCGGGATTTGTTTTATATCCTGGCCGGGCATGGCAGAACCCAGGCCCTTGGACACTTCCGCAATAATTTTGGCATCCTGATAGTGAGTCGTTGCTTTTACAATCGCTTTAGCCCTGGCTTCGGGATCATTGGACTTGAAGATTCCAGAGCCAACAAATACTCCTTCGGCTCCTAGCTGCATCATCAAAGCGGCATCCGCTGGAGTAGCTATGCCCCCAGCCGCAAAATTTACAACGGGAAGCTTTCCAATCTTGTGGACTTCTTCTACCAGATTAAACGGTGCTCCCAGTTCTTTGGCATAAGCCATTAGTTCTTCTTGAGGCATATTCACCAGTTTACGGATACTGTCCATGACCGATCTCATGTGTCTGACAGCTTCCACAATATTTCCCGTTCCGGCTTCACCTTTGGTGCGGATCATGGCAGCCCCTTCTCCAATCCGTCTCAAAGCCTCTCCCAGGTCCCTGCATCCACAGACAAAGGGGACCTTGAAATCATGCTTCCAGACATGATAACTCTCATCGGCTGGAGTCAGTACTTCCGATTCATCTATAAAATCTATCCCCAGAGCTTCCAGAGCCTGGGCTTCTACAAAATGACCGATGCGGCATTTGGCCATAACGGGGACAGAGACTACCTTCATAATGGCTTCCACAATGGATAGATCTGCCATTCGGGCGACTCCACCGGCGGCACGGATATCGGCCGGCACTCTCTCAAGGGCCATTACGGCGCACGCCCCGGCACTTTCTGCTATCTTGGCATGCTCGGCAGTTACCACATCCATGATGACCCCTCCCTTTAACATCTGTGCCAAACCGGTCTTAACTTTCCATGTCCCGCTGTCCATTACAATTCAGTCCTCTATATTAATAATATGTACACTGTTCAAAAAATATTCTACTATTGTTTCCGGGGTTTATCAACCGATCGATGCTTCAGCACAGATTATCTTGGAGTCTTCACTCTATTTTCACCCTGGAATATTTTAATGTTCTAACCATATCTTAATCTTGTCTGGTCGGGTTTTGTATTCACCTGGATGCCTGAGATAAATTATTATTCCCTGATTATATTTTAATGCATAAGAAAAGCAGGTTAAGTAATAAAAAAGTATAATTTCTTATAGAGCCCTGTTAATTTTTTAGGAGGGAGTGAAATATGTCCCCGATTCCTTTCTTTAATAATTGGTCTGCTCCGATGCCGCTGCACCGGAAATTTTATCTGGCGGTTAGAAATACCTGGATTAAGATCAGCAAACGTCAGAGTTGCTGCGGACATCCGGGAGAGCCTGGCTGCTGACAGGGAGTTCCTGAGTCTCATGGTTCAGGAGACCATCATCACTCTCATCAACATTAATTTATCCCGGTGATGTGTTTATTCAATATGAATTCACCGGTTTAATAGTGAATTAACGCGCTGTCAACTATCAGAGATATGAAAGAGTTTTTTCGCATTCTGAGTTGTCTTAAGCGCGGCTTCCTCCATAGAGACCTGTTTTATTTCTGCCAGTATACCCAGTGTGATTAAAGTGTAGGAAGGTTCATTTCTCTTACCGCGATAAATCTGCGGCGGCAGGAACGGACAATCCGTCTCAATTAACAGCTTATTCAGGGGTAAATATTTTATAACTTCTCGCAATCCAGATGAAGAAGGATAACCGATATAAGCTCCCAAAGATATATAATATCCCATTTCTAGATACTTCTCTGCGATATTAACGTCACCGCTAAAGCAATGAATTACCCCCACCGGCCGTCCTTTTAAAATACTATCAGATGACCATTCTTTGAGAATGGGTATGATCTCTGCATGGGCCTGTCGGCAGTGAATGATCACGGGTAAACTCGCATTTTTCGCTATTTCCAACTGCCATTGTAAAGCAGAAAACTGTTCTTCTCTCGAAGAATAATTCCGGTGGAAGTCCAACCCCGTTTCTCCGATGGCCACTACCTTAGGATGCTTAACCAGTTCGGATAGTTTGTACACATCCTCTTTATTCACTTTGCGGGAGTCCTGGGGATGAATTCCAATCGCAGCCAGTACCCCGGGATATTTTTCCGCCAGTCCAATAGCCTTAAAACTAGAAGTAAGGTCTATACCTATGGTGATGATCCGGGACACTCCGTTTGATTTAGCACGAATTATAACCTGTTCGCGATCTGTATCGAATTCCGGCATATCCAGATGAGCATGAGTATCAATGATCTCCATTTTTCAATCCTTTACCAACAAGCCGCTTCAGACTATGCTTTAATATTTTTACAAATAAGCCCCCATGCCAGTCGAAAGAAACCAGTTCATCCTGAAGTAATGAGTCTATGACTCCAGACGACTGTATTCCATCTAATATTCTTTCAATTTGTGGATTAGTTAAACGTTCATACAGACGTCTGGCAATATACTCCCTTTTAAGCTCACTTCCTAGCTTTTTGCGCCATTCACGTTCGTAGCCAGACAAATAATTAGCGGATAAATCACCCGCCTCTATAGCGTTATGTAAAATTTCTGCCGCAATATCAGCGCACATCATTCCAAAATAGATTCCCCCGCCCGTCGTTGGTTTGACCTGCCCAGCTGCATCTCCAAGCACTAAAAGCCTTTCACCATATGTTTTCTTCAATGGTTTTAAAGGGATGCCGCCGTACCGTATTTGATAATTCCCGGGTGTGATTCTCTTTTTTGCTTCCAATATGGTTAACCAGTTCCTGAGATGATGTCCAGCAGACTTTCGTGACAGGAGACCGACCAGTCCTGTTGTGGTTGAAACTGGTACTAACCAAGCAAAATAACCGGGAGCAATATTCTGGTCCAGATAGACTTCAACTCCATTAACCCCCGAGATTTCGACCTCGGTCTGGGCTCCAGTTACAAAGTAGCTCACGGCTCCCAGACCCAGATCTTTCACGATGGTGGAAGCAAATCCGGTGGCCAAAATCACCGTTTGCGCTTCCACTGAGCGACAGCCATCAGGTGATTTTAAAACCAGTGTAACTTTGTTCGGGCAAAAGGTGACCCTTTCTACGATATTGTTTAAGCAGAATTTGACGCCGAGAGATTGAGCCAGACTGGCGAGGTTTGAATCAAAAGTTTTCCGATTCACAATGGACGCCTGTATTTCAGGACGATAAAGTCTTAGATCTTTTCCGGAAGGAGAAAATATGCGAGCGCTGCAGAATTCCTGTCGGATAACGGACCGGGGGATTGAGAAATTTCGAATACATTCCTGACTGACAATTCCGGTACAGCAGGGTTTTTCACCAATCGCGTTGCGTTTTTCGAATACGGCGACTTGATGTCCAAACTCGGCTAGTTTATAAGCTACGCGGCTGCCAGCCGGGCCCCCGCCAACGACCGCTACATCGAGCAAATATGCACTCCTGAACAGGGAAATTTAGATAAGAACCTGAAGGCTCTCTATCGCCTCAGCATCTTGGAGTCGATATCCCCAGATATTCTTCCACCAGCGCCATGGCGCAAAATCCGCCACACATGCTGCAGGCTTTGCCCGCGGAAGAGTGTTTGCGATGCCCTGCTCGGGACTTTTCGGGGTCCAGAGAAAGCTTGGCCTGTTCTTCCCAATCCAGTTTCTTCCGTGCTCTCGACATTTTTAAATCCCAATCCATGGCTCCTTTCACTCCCTTCACAATATCGGCCGCGTGTGCAGCTATTCGAGATGCCATAATCCCCTGCTTAACATCCTCCGGATCGGGCAAAGATAGGTGTTCCGCTGGTGTTACGTAACACAGGAAATCCGCTCCGGCCGATGCCGCTATCGCACCGCCGATCGCCCCCGTTATATGATCGTATCCAGCCGCTACATCGGTTACCAGGGGACCCAGAACGTAAAATGGAGCTCCTTTGCAGAGGGCTTTCTGAAGCCGGATATTGGTTTCAATTTGATCCAGAGGCACATGACCGGGTCCTTCCACCATTACCTGAACGCCGGCCTCCTGGGCTTTCTGGACCAGTTCCCCTAAAGTTAATAGTTCTTCGATTTGTGCTCTGTCTGTCGCATCCGCCAGACATCCGGGGCGCATCCCATCTCCGAGACTCAAGGTTACATCATATTCCCGGGCTATTTCCAGTAATCTATCGTATTGCTCATAAAGAGGATTTTCCCGTTCATTGAATAACATCCAACCGATCAGAAATGCGCCTCCCCTGGAGACTACATCCGCCACTCTTTTTTGTTGTTTTAGCCGATCGATTGCCGCTCGGGTTACGCCACAGTGGACGGTAATGAAATCCACGCCATCTTTGGCATGATTTTCAATCGCATCAAAAAGGTCATCGGTCGTCATCTTGACCATGGCGTTTTCTCTTAGAGAAGCAGAAACTCCCGCTTCGTAAATCGGGACTGTTCCGAGAGGAAGAGGACAGGAGGCAATAATTACTTTCCGGATCGACCTGAGGTCTCCTCCGGTACTCAAATCCATCACGGCATCTGCCTTCGACTCTATACAGACTTTAAGCTTTTTTAACTCGGAATCGATATTGCCGAAATCGGAAGAAGTCCCGATATTAGCATTTACTTTTGTGGATAAGCCTTTGCCGATGCCCCTTGGGGAGAGGCCGACGTGGTTAATATTCGCTGGAATAACAATTGTACCCTCAGAGACGCCCTTTCGAATAAATTCTGTCTCCAGGCCTTCATTTTCGGCAACCTGCTTCATCTGTTCGGTGATTTGACCAGTACGTGCGGATTCAATTTGAGTCATTCATATCTCCATATAAAAAAATAAAACCAGGGCATCCGGCTGCAATTACCCTGGTTCTTTCACTCCGCTTCCCTACGCTCGTATTACCGAGTTCAGGTTCACGAGGGTTGTCCTGATTTTATACGGACTCTCAGCCCGGTGCACCCCTAGCGGTCAATATTATTTTTAACATATTAAGATATAACACAAACCGTCCCAAAATACAATTTTAAGGACAATATCTCAGGGCTCTTAATTATTTCATGCCGCATTCCATACCGGGCGAGTCAGATTAGACAATTAAAAGACCCTGGATAGTTCGTTTCTAACTTATCGTGATTAATCCCTGTTTCAAGGCCAGTACGACAGCCTCCGTCCGAGCGTTAGCATTCAATTTCCGCAGAATGGAGGTGACATGATTTTTAATAGTCTGTTCACTGATGCCCAGTTCCGCCGCAATTTGTTTGTTCAAAAATCCCTGTCCGATGTATTTCAGGATCTCCATCTCTCTAGGAGTCAGGGGAGATATAAAGCCCTCCGCTTCTGTCCGGCGGGAGAGTTCCTGAAATTGCAGCAAAACCTGCTCTGCTACTTTGGGACGGCTGGTTAGAGCTTCGTTGATCGGGTGCTCACCACGGGCTACGCGTCTCACAGTATCCAGGAGACGCTCGGCAGTAGTCTCTTTGCTTAAGTAAGAAGCGGCTTGCCCCTTCAAAGCTTCAAAGAGTTGCTCATCGTTAGGATTAGAAGCCAGGACTACGATGGCTACACTGGGTGAATGCTGTTTGATTTTTCGGGCGAGTGTCAGAGCGGCATCCGAAGTCCCATCTATATCCAAAAGGGTCACATCCGGAGGTAAATTATCTATTACGCCGAGGACTCCGTCATTGATTTCAGACGTGCCCACTACCGTGATGTCCGGAAGGTTAGAGAGCGAATGTTGAATACCGGATCTAAATAGCGACTGCTGACTGATGATAAAAACCTGAATCATTTCTTCCATACCTTTCTCCATTGGGGCCCTTAAAGCAAGGACCTATCTATTTTCTCACTACCTATCTTAACTTTATTTAGATATTCGACTGTTTTTGGAATCACGGATAGAAACACTTCTACTAATTTTGGATCAAACTGTTTGCCTGCTCCATTTTTTATTTCTTCTATGGCTGATTCGTAGTTAAAAGTTTGTGAATAAACACGATCGGAAGTCATGGACGCAAAAGCGTCGGCAATCGCCAGGATGCGCGATTCTAGAGGAATTTCCTCATTTTTCAATCCATCCGGATATCCTTCGCCGTTATATTTTTCATGATGATGTAAAATACCTATCACACATGGAGATAGCTGGGTTGAATGACTGGCGATAGCAGCTCCCAGCTGAGGATGTGATTTGATGATTTCCCATTCTTTTTCAGTGAGCGTCTCTTTTTTATTTAATATCTCATCGCTGATGCCAATCTTACCAACATCATGCAATAAAGCGCAAGTACCGAGGCGATTTATTTCAAGATTATCCAGTCCAAGTCCCTCACCGATGGCAATCGCGTATTCATGCACCTGCTTGGAATGGTTGGTA
Organism: Dehalococcoidia bacterium UBA3254; assembly: GCA_002362735.1. The sequence continues at coordinate 28,106 of DEUU01000105.1, read as the reverse complement.
GTTAATATATCCCTGGCATCAACTGTGGCAGCTAGAGCGAATATAGCGCTTAAAGCGCTGCTATCCTGATTATTGGTAATATCTATTTTTGCTCTTTCGTTAGCCACCGAATTCAAACGAACAAGAGAACATTGACTGCGGTTACCGCCACTCCTCTTTGCCCGATAAAGTGCTGAATCCGCCGATGCAATAAGATCGTGAGCATTTACCCCGTCCGCCGGCCAGCTCGCCAGTCCCAAACTGATGCTGATAGGTTTGGAACCTATTTCAATCATGGCATAAGTTTGCTGACGAATACGTTCAGCGACTTTTAATGCAGCGTCAATCGTCGTTTGCGGTAACAGAATTGCGAATTCATCTCCGCCGTAGCGGAAAGCTCGATCTGCTTCACGGATGGCGTCCTTCATAATTATGCCTATCTGTCTCAATAGTTCGTCTCCAGCCAGATGACCGTAGTTATCGTTGAGAGACTTGAATGAATCAAGGTCAAGAATAATCACGGAAAAGACACCGCCGTAACGTGAATGTCTTCCGATTTCACTCGGAAGTATTTCGTCCATAGAGCGTCGATTAAGCAGTCCAGTCATACTATCTACCCGCGCCATATGTTCTGTCTTGGCATAGAGCCGGGCATTTTCAATCGGCATTGCAATTTGCGAAGCCAGTTGTTCGAGAAGTTTAAGATGTCTTGAATTATAAGCATCGGGTTTGCGGCTTGCTACGGATAGTGTGCCGATAACTTCGTTAGAGATTATCAAAGGTAAATGTGCAATTGAACGGATCGAATGCTGCAAGTAGTATTTTCCCGTGAAGAACTGACTCTCAACATTTAAGTCCGGCTCAATGAGGGCATGGGAAGGATGGTTAATTAACCATTCATTAGCAGTTCCCTTCAGTGGAATGCGTTCACCTACCTTCCAGGGTGAACCAATTTCTGTAAAAACCGCCATAAAGTTAATTTCAGAGTCTTCCACTACTCCTATGGCTGCCCAGTCTACGTCTACTACCTGTTTCAATTCTTTTATGAAATTATCATATATCCTCTGGATATCCAGGCTGGACGAAATAATAGCATTGGAACGGTTAATGATCGACAAATATTCCTGGCTTTCTTTTAATTGTTCCCTCAAATATTCTTTTTCGATGCTGACAGAAACTCTACTGGTGATTTCATCCAGAAGGTTATAGTCTTCCAGGTTGTAGCGTCCATTTGTCTTTTTATCAAGAATTAAAATGCCTATTAACCTTTCCCTACTTATCAACGGGATAAAAAGTTCTATTTTGTTTTTCTCGATTGCTTCTTTTTCTTGTGCCCAGAGCCCCATGAATTCTGGAGAGGTTTCCATATGTTCAGAGGTTAGCGGGCGACGTTCCTGTTTAAGATATTCGATGATCGGATTATCTTTTCTCAGTTTGATTTTAAACAAAGGACTATCTTTTTGGATTGGATCTATCAGTTGTACCTCGAAATCATCATTAGGATCGGGAAATAGCAGACAAGCTTTTCCGCAGCCTATAGCATGAGTGACAAGGTTAAGTAAATTACCGCCCTGCTCTTTAAGGCTGAATACGTTGTGGATTTTATTCACAAAGTCCGAAAGCTTCTCACGATGATAATAGGTATCTCCCTGGAAAGCCTTGCCGAACAACCTGGTGACCACGTCTTGCATTTTATAAATGATTACTACCGCAATAACTCCAGATATTGAGGCTGCGAACATCGACATCGGGGTTAATTCAATTTTGAATATTGCGTGGAAAATTAGCAGCATGGTCCAGAAGCTCGCCAGTCCGATAGCGGCAATACTCAACCAGATCAAACCCCGACGTAGAACAAATCGAATATCAACCAGGTGATGTCCTACTACGGCATAGCTTAAAAGAATCGCATTCACGATATTAGCGATATGGCTCAAAGAATATTCACGACCCCATGGCAACAAAGCCACAAACCCGAACACCGCCAGAACCACCAGACCGATGATAAGAGTGATTGTTTGATTATAGACAACGGGATTTTCCTGGTGTTTCAATAATGGTGCTAACAAGTATATGTTTCTACCCAGTAGTATTAATAACGGAATCACCATGATTATCGTGGTATTTCCATATTGGGGATAAAGCTTACCGCCTTCAGCTACAATGTTCTCGTTAGAAAAACCGACAAAAAGTAAAATTGCCACCACGATCAGAGAGCCGTAAGCAAATGGTAACCAGCGTCTTTTGCCGGAGGGGAAAAAGGAAGATGTAAAACAATGGAATTGAACGGCCGTCAGAGTAAAAGCCAGGAGAATTAGTCTGAGCCAAATTGGACGCAGTTGAGGCAGGAAATCACTGCGGGCAATGAAATCAACCAGACTCCAAATAATAGCCGAGATGAGGAATAGCAAAAATAGTTTATGTTTTTTGCTTAAAGGTCTCGCACTAATGGTGGTCACAAGTAAGGGGATATAAGCCACCATAGCAATTAAAGGAATATAGTTATAAATATTCATGCAGAGCCCATTATTGACTGAATCGAACTCTGTGTCAAGGCTCTGTTACTAGTACTTTAGTCTTTCCAGTACTTTTTCTCTACGGTGTATTTGAGGCTGGCACTACCTGGGCATCTGCCACTGTTTGCTCTGATGATATTCCACTGCTCAACAACAGGGTCGAAATCACATTTTGGGGTGGGTTGATGTGGGGCGGTTTAAGATGGGCTAAATCCGCCCCTTCCGCTCTCTTTTTTGAAACATAACGCGCAAAACTACCCCTCGGAAGTTGTGTTATTTTTATATCCAGCTTAATCATGTTATGCCCATCGCTATGTATATCTGAGGAATTGAAAGCTTCGTTCTCACTTTTAATAATTTCTTTATAGATAACTTTCCCCATTTCATTCTCATTGATCTGATAATCGCTGTTCGGCTCTAACAGGATATTCAAAGTTAGCTCACCGGGCTTTTTAAAGGCGACCCAGTCCTCGTATGGTATGCCGATATTTTCAATAGCCTGCCAGATCGTTTTTTCACTTAATTTCACGGATACAAAATCTATGATATCGTCTGCCCTTCTCTCAAATATCATCTGAGGAGTCTCGATTCCTAATTTTTCATTTCTAAGGGAAGTTATTCGAATCATGTCGCCAATCCGGTAACGGCTAAGCACCCCACCCCCAAAATTTGTGATTACAATTTCATAGCATTCTCCAGCTTTGACCTCATCCAGCAGAACCGTTTTGGGTTGGTATTTATGGTCTAATTGCCATTTCAGATGTTCTCTTTCAGGGATGAATTCCAGGAAATTTAAATTTGGAATGAATGTCATGCTGTTGAAGTCCCAGGTCTGGGTGGCAATCACCCCGCCTTCCGTACAAGCATAGATATCAAGCGGGTATCTTCCCCAGAGTTCTTTTATCTTTTCTTTGTAAATCGAGCTATCCAGACCGCTGGTTATAATCCCTTTGATATTCCACAGATCCATTGGCATCAATGAGCGTCCTGCGAGTTTGCTTTTTATTAATCCACCGGAAAGTCTCATCAGAGCTTTAGGCTTCAGAAACAATGGGAGTATATTCATCGCACCGGCTGATTGACTGATTTTTTCCCCTACCGCTGCAAGTACCAGTGAGAGTCCGAAAAAATAGTCAAGGCCGCCGGACAGCGATTCCTGGAAACCCAGCTTTATTCTATCTTCAAAGTGTAATTTTTCAGATTGTTCCAATGATGGGTAATAATGCAAAGGAGTCTGCTCTCCTATCATACTGGCTAACGCCCCGGAAATATAAGGGCGCGGAGCAACGGTGTAAATAATTTTGGGGTACGCCGGCATTCTGGAGGAATCTCCCCATTCTTTACAACCTGACATGAGACCGATTCCGTATAATATCGGGCTCAAGTTATTAATCGTTGCAGTTGTAATCGGTATCCATTTGCAAGCGTACTGGCCTGATTTACCCGAAGTATGGACCCATTGGGCCGGTTTTTCGGGGAGTGTCTCTTCTCTCTTTTCTACAAGCTCAGGGCAATAATCTGCATATGTTGTTAAAGGTACCATTTGTCTGAATTCATCCACTGTTGCCGGCCGTGTCTCGTTCATAATCTTTCGGCCAATCTTGCTTTGATACAGTGTCTCTATTTGTCCCAGCAATAACCTTTTTTGGATAGTCATAAACTGCTCAATATCTAAATTGAGATAGCCGCAGCACATGTTCCAGAGTTCTTCATTTCTACCTCGCCTCAATAATTCCACCGCTCTAGGCATAGTACCTCCAAATCAGACCTGTAACATTAATATTTAAGGAGACCAGCTCTTTTACTTGAGAGAATGCACAATTTTTTCCATGAAACGATACTCTTACTCAAGTTTAGAATGACAGATACAATCTGAGTTTGGAAGTGGTTGAATTCTAGAAGATTGTTATATCGTATACGCTTATTATTGGGGATATTAGGGGAAAATATTTTGCTGTGCGGCAGGAAGTCTCTTAATTAATCATCGATTGACTGGAGAATATAAAATAGACTACATCTCTTCTCCTTAACGGCTTTAGATCATCGGATTAAGGATATTAAGATATAGCCATGTGATAAAAACTAAACGTGAATTAGATGTTATTTTATAGTTTTGGGTTTGCCGCCATTAACCGAAAGCGTTTGCAGCTTTTGGACCAGCTCTGCAAAAGTACTGTCTTTAGGCTCTTCTTTCAGTTCCAGTCCGTAACTGATGAAAAAGTCCAGGAAACGGCGGAGAAGGTCTTTCATTCCCTGTGCAAACTCCTGGAATTCTTCTCGGTCTATGTACTTGTTATTTGGAACAACGGATACACTACTTTCTTCTTTAAGCTGACTGTTGATAAGAAAATTGATGAATTCAGTGCGGCTCATTTCACCCCGATTTTCGTCTATCTTATTTAAAAGCTCTTCTTCAACTATCAGCATTCTTTTTTCGGTCATCTTAATTCCTTTAAGTCGCTCTAAATTCTTCCATGTAACTTGCCGTTGGATATGTGGTAACTGACCTAGATTTCAAATTCATCCAGTCCGAGCATCTCTTTTACACTGCTCAGGAGATGTAGCAGTTTCTCGCCTTTCTCTGTTACCCTGTAATAAACGCATGGGTTTCCTATTTTTATGGTATCAATGAATCCTTCGCTAAGCAAATAACCGAGGTATTTCTGAATTTGATTATAACTCATATTGACGCTGTACATTATCTCTGTTTTTCCAGCGCCATTTTCGCCGACCTTTAGCATTTCGGCAATAATTTCTATATCGGAACGTCTTCTATTAACTCTCAAATTATCGGTCCCTCAACTTAGAAGCTTACTATAGTACTATTGACGGTACTTTGTCAAGTACCATTTTTCGAATATATTTGGGAATATTTTTAAGTGCCAAATAATCTCCATATAGTGTATCCACATCGTGCATATTCTAGTAAAATGAGTAACCTTGTGATAGAATAGATATGGTTCAAATGGCATTCTTATCCGCTTGACGAAATATGTTTATTATCATTATTTAGCCTATTATTTAGAAAAGGAGATTTGTAATGGCATTGAATGGTAAGGTTGCTCTGGTTACAGGGGCCCGACAAGGATTAGGTCGAGCAATTGCCCTCGGGTTAGCTAAAGAAGGCGCCGATATTCTGTTAGCTGACAGAGTGATAGAAGACGGCAAACTCGCCGCCGTCGCCAAGGAAGTTGAAGCCTTGGGTAGACGCGCTACCACCTCGGGTGGAGATATCTCAGTAGAAGCTGACGTAGAAGCCATGGTTAAAAAGGGGATTGCAGAGTTAGGTAAGATTGATATTCTGGTCAATAATGCCGGAGTTACCGCGCCAGATCGATTTTCAGAGATGCCCCTGCGAAGATGGAATTTGATCATTAATGTCAATTTGACCGGTACCGCTTACTGTGCTCATGCCGTGCTGCCTCATATGATCGAGAGAAATAGCGGTATCATCATCAATATGTCTTCGATTTTGGCTTTGAGAGTTCAAATGAGCGTGGCATATGGAGCTACAAAGGCAGCCGTTGAAAGATTTACAACCGGTCTGGCCCGTGAGATGCGAAAAAGTAATATCTCGATTACTGCAATGCGTCCTTTCTTCGCAAAAACTGAAGTCGTTGCCGGTTTCATGGACGGTAGAACGGATATGAGTGACTGGGAAGAGCCTGAGATGTGGGGTGTCTATTGCGCTAAGATGGCAGAGGCTGATCCAACTGTGACCACAGGTAAGATTTTTGACCAGGCTCTTTGCAAAGAAACCTTTGGCTCCTGGAAATAAATTTTAAAATAAATATATTTAGTAAAAGAGGGGGATTAATATCCCCTTCTTTTGTTTTGAAGAGGTATTAACTTGAAGGCAGTCTTACAGCGAGTAGTTAGAGCTTCTGTTACCGTTGATGGTGAGACGGTTGGCCGTATCGGCGCGGGTTTAGTTGTTCTGGTTGGAATTGCCAGTGGAGACACAATTAAGGATGTTCAATATCTTTCCCAAAAAGTAACTGGCTTGCGGACATTTTCAGATGCTGAAGGTAAATTCAACCTTTCGGCTCTGGATGTTCGGGGCGAATTACTTGTGATCAGCCAGTTTACCCTTCTTGCGGATTCACGAAAAGGCCGCCGACCCAGTTTTACAAATGCTGCTCCTCCTATTCTGGCTGAGGAGCTTTTTAACGAATTTGTTCATGAGCTTCGTATTACCGGATTGAAAATTGAGACCGGCCGTTTTCAGACTCATATGCTGGTTGAAATTCACAATGACGGACCGGTAACTATCACTCTGGATACCCGGGAATCGTCATAACTTTTTATTACTGAACTGTTTAACTTTCTGATATCTATTGATAGTTTTTACCTGAATATGGTATATTTGCAACTAGGTGCAATAACAATGAGTTGTCTTAAAACACTTAAAGAAAAAGGACTAAAGTTAACTCCTCAGAGAAGGATGATCGTTGAAATCATTCATGAAGAAGGAAATCATCTGACGGCTGAAGACATCATCCGTTCCATGCAAAGGAAAATGCCCGGCGTAAACAAGTCAACGATTTATCGAACCCTGGACTTGCTTGAACAAAATGGCTGCGTTATTAAAAGTGAGTCCTCAGATCATTTCATTTACCATCACGCTGAAGAAGGACATCACCATCATCTGGTCTGCTGCAAATGCGGGCAAACGATTGAATGTTCAAATTCCATTTTCATTCCGGTAGAAAAGCTTCTAAACGAAGAATACGGATTTAAGATCGAGTTTACCCATCTCGTCATCAACGGGCTCTGTAAGCATTGCCAGGGTCAAATCTGATCCTGCCTATATATTTTTTACAATTTAGCGTTGCAACTGGTTGCATTTAACAGGAGGATACAATGCACATTCCAGACGGATACTTAAGTCCTGCAACTTGTGGCACCCTTTATGCTGCTTCAATACCCTTCTGGTATCTTGCCGTGAATCGTATCCGTAAGGTACTCACTCATAAAACCGTACCCCTACTCGGTCTCCTGTCCGCCTTCATTTTCGTCTTAATGATGTTTAATATTCCCCTTCCCGGAGGCACTACCGGGCATGCAGTGGGCGGTACCCTTATTGCTATTATACTCGGTCCCTGGGCCGCTATATTGGGGATTACGGTAGTATTGAGTATCCAGGCGTTATTTTTCGGGGATGGAGGTTTAATCACTCTCGGAGCTAATTGTTTTAATATGGCAATCGTACTGCCTATTTCAGGTTATTTTATTTACAGGGTAGTTGCTGGAACTTCAGAGCCAACTTCGCCCCGCCGTTTAATTGGAGTCATTATTGGCAGCTATTTTGCTATGATAATTGCATCTATTCTAACCGGCTTTGAACTAGGAATTCAGCCTATATTATTCCATGCAAATGATGGGACTCCCCTTTATGCCCCTTATGGTTTAAGCGTGGCTTTACCCGCTATGTTAATCGGCCATCTTTTAATTGCAGGTCCAGTAGAAGCAATAGTGACGGGAGGTATATTTTCTTATTTGCAAAGGACTCATCCCAACCTTATCAAGACAAATAATAAGAATAAAAAAGAGAGCAGGACCTGGCTTCTCTGGGGAGTCCTTGGAGTGATCGCGTTGGTCTCTCCGATCGGCCTTCTGGCATCCGGTACAGCCTGGGGCGAGTGGGGGATTGATGAACTTAAGCAAATGGGACTCGGTATCATTCCTCAAGGTATAGAACATCTATCTGGATGGTGGCCGGCTCCTTTACCAGATTACGGGTTCCCTCGTATGGGTGCCGTTATTGGGTATATTTTATCTGCCCTGTTAGGAGTTATTCTAATTTCTTCTCTTCTCTGGATGTTCGGCCGATGGGTAATCGGAAAGAATACCTCTGGGCCAAATATCCCGGGTAAAAGTGAATATTTAGATTGAAAAATGAAAGCTTTCTAATCAGAAATATATCAGGTTTCACGCGAGTTCTGGAGTCTGTATTCTTGACGCATGAACTCTATCAGGCTCGTGGGATTTTACAGAAATTGGACCCCCGTATTAAAACACTTGGCTGTATCTTCCTGGTCGTGATAGTAGGATTATCACAGAATATCTGGATACTTCTTTTTATCCTGAGCATAATATTTCTTCTGGGCATATTTTCCAGAATTCCTGTGTCCTATTTTTTGAAAAGGATGTTCCTCTTTATTCCGATTTTTACCCTGGTCATCGCGCTACCGGCACTTTTCATTACACCCGGAGACCTTCTAATATCGATTTCGGACAAAGTCATCATCACCGTACAGGGCGCCAGAAGTTCCGGTTTTCTTTTCCTCAGAGTCACGGATTCTATTTCAACAGGTTTGCTTCTCATCCTTACTACACCATGGTCAAAGATTCTGTTATCATTGCGCTGGTTTCACCTGCCTTCTATCATAATAGATATTTTGGGGATGACGTATCGTTATATTTTTCTTTTTCTGCATACCGCAAATTCAATGTTTTTGGCTCGCCGAAGCCGAAGTTTGGGTACTTTCTCTGGTAAGGAAGACCGTGTCTGGTTGACGAGTTCCATGGCTGTCTTATTTTCCAAATCTCAGCATCTGGGAGAAGAAGTATTTCTCTCGATGCTCTCCAGAGGTTATCGAGAGGAGTCAGTCATCTTATATGACCTCAAAATGAAACGAGAAGACTATATCGGGCTAATCCTTATTTTGAGCACAATTTTCTGTATGTTATGGATAAATTATCATTAAATAAAATTAACAAAATGCCAGTATTTCAGTTAAACGATATACAATTTCAGTATCCTGGAAATATTCCAGCGCTGAGTCATATTAATCTTTCCATCTACCCCGGTGAATTCGTCGCTGTATTAGGGGCCAACGGCACCGGAAAGAGTACTCTTCTCAAAATTCTGGACGGACTTATTATTCCTGATCATGGCGAATTCTGGGCGTTCCAGAGACTCATATCTAAAGAAATACTGGAAGATAAAATATTCACAAGGGAATTTCGTCGTAGAGTTGGAATGGTTTTTCAAGACCCGGAGGTACAGCTTTTTTCTCCCACCGTTTGGGAAGAAGTCGTTTTTGGTCCTCTTCAGCTTAATATCTCAAAAGAAGAAGTAATATCGCGGGGTAATGAGGTTCTGGATCTCCTGGACCTTGTTCCGTTAAAAAATCGTCCGCCATTCCTTTTATCTGGAGGGGAGAAAAAGAAAGTTGCATTAGCAAGCGTTCTGTCTCTCCGGCCTGAGGTTCTTCTTCTCGATGAACCAACGAATGGTCTTGATCCTTACAGCCAGGGAAACCTGATTGATTTTCTGCTTCGATGGTCAAAAATAGACAAATGCCTGGTTTTCAGTACTCAGGATCTGGATATCGTGGATGAATTAGCAACTCGAATTATTGTTATTGGGAATGAACATAATGTTATCGCCGATGGACCGCCGGATGAGTTTCTCACCGATCCTGATTTTCTTCTGCGGACAAATCTTATTCATGAGCATTCTCACAGACATAAGGAATTGATTCATCGTCATCCTCATGTCCACGAGCACGCGCATCAACACGCTGAAAACCTAGAATAGCTTTAAAGTCTGAGGCTCTATTTCAAGGCTGATATCAAGCGAATTATACGAATGGGTCAGCGCCCCTACCGAGATAAAATCAACGCCTGTCTCTGCCACTTCCCGGACATTGTTTAAATTAATACCTCCAGAGGCTTCTACTTCTGCCCTGCCGGAGATCATTTCCACTGCCCGATTCATATCACTCGCTGGCATATTGTCTAACATAATTATGTCAATTCCGGCTTCCAGTGCATCTGATACTTCTTCCAGATTGCAGGCTTCAGCTTCCACTTTCACCTCCGGAGGCGCATTCTGTTTGGCTTTGGTTACAATCTCCTTGTAACTCATTCCAAAACCTCGTAATGCTGCAAAATGGTTGTCTTTAATTAATACCGCATCGTTCAGGTCCATACGATGGTTTCTTCCTCCACCCATCTTCACGGCATATTTTTCCAAATACCTCAGACCCGGGGTAGTCTTTCTCGTATCCGCTATCTCTACTCCGAGGTCATGGACCTCTTCAATATATCTCGCCGTAGTGGAGGCTATTCCACTTAAACGCTGAATAAAATTTAAAGCAACTCGTTCGGCTTTAAGAATACTTCTGATACTTCCGGAGATATTTAAAATAATATCACCCGGCCTTACCCGGTTTCCATCTTTAATCAAAATATCAATTCCTAATTTCGGATCAACCTTGAGCATCACTCTTTCAACTATACCTGTTCCTGCGATAACCCCCGCGCCCTTGGCCTGCATATAAGCTCTACCTAGCATCTCACACGGCACCAGAATTTCACTGGTAATATCTCCACGGCCTGTATCCTCTTTTAAGGCTGAATTTATTATCCCTTCCAGATAATCTCCCGGAAACTTGTTTGTATCCATTTTATTTTTATCTTTCCTGTTAATTCTGCGAGTCAAGCATTAGTTTATATAACTAGTGACTGGTAAAGGTGATGTGTTTTTCCCAATCTTCCGAATGTTTAGGAAAATCCGATCGGAAATGGGCCCCTCGGCTCTCTTTGCGGATGAGTGCCGCTTCAGCTACCAGTCTCGCCGTTAAAACAAGGTTATTTAACTCATAAGAAGGACGGTCGGTTGGTTCCGGTAAACAGCGCTGCCAGGCTGCCAACCGTTCAACTGCCTGGTTAAGACCGGTCTCGTCGCGGATAATCCCGACCTTGCTCCACATTAAGTCCTGTAAAGCCCGGGTATTGACTGGAATTTCGGTTTTTGCCGCTTTTCTCTCATCCAAAGAAGTGCGTATCTCTTTTACCTGTCGGGGAGACGTCTCGATATTATTATTTCCAGTTTTTTCTACGATTCTTTTACTGAAGATGAGCGTTTCCAGCATCGAATTGGAAGCGAGGCGATTAGCGCCGTGGACTCCGGTACAGGCTACTTCCCCGGCGGCAAAAAGACCCCTGATATTCGTCTCTCCCCAGGTATTTGTTTTAACCCCACCCATCATGTAATGTGCGGCAGGCGCCACGGGTATTAATCCCTTGGTTATGTCAAGACCATGGTCAAAGCAATATTTATAGATATTTGGAAACCGCGTGGTGACAACCTTCACAGGTAAATGAGTCACGTCAAGAAAGACCCGGTCTGATCCCGTCTTTCTCATTTCAAAGAGAATACTCCGGGCCACCACATCTCTTGGAGCTAGTTCTCCTTCCGGAGTATAGTCTTGCATAAAACGGTTTCCTTCGACATTACGTAAAATACCACCTTCTCCTCTCACCGCCTCTGAAATCAGAAAAGGAGGTACGCCCGGCAAACGCAACCCGGTCGGATGGAACTGATAGAATTCCATGTCGGTCAGTTCAGCCCCAGCATGATAAGCCAGTGGTACGCCATCACCGGTCGCCACATCAGGATTGGTAGTATATTTATAAAGGTGCCCGGCTCCGCCGGTAGCCAGTATCATGTACTTACATTCAAACTCCAGGATTGAACCGGTCCGCAGATCAAGTGCTTTAACTCCCAAGGCAACCTCGTTCTGTACAACAATTTCTGTTACCAGACAGTATTCTAAAACGACGATATCGTTTTTATGTTCACGGACCCGAGAACTCAAGGTAGCTTCAATATGTGCACCGGTTGCGTCTCCCCCAGCATGTAACACTCTGGGGACACTGTGGGCAGCTTCAGTCGTTAAAGCAATGGCTCCATTAACTGTATCAAATGGAACACCGAATCGGACCAGATCGTAAATACGGTCCGGTGCTTCATTTGCCAGGATCCTTGCCGCTTCAGGATCACATAAGCCGTCGCCGGCTTTCATCGTATCCTTAAAGTGCAACTCTGGTGAGTCGCTCAATCCTATAGGCGCTGCTATTCCACCCTGAGCATGCTTGGTATTGCAGTCATCGATGCTTCCTTTGGTGATGATAAGCACTCTTCCCTGTTCACGGGAAAGGAGGGCTGTATACAATCCTGAAATGCCACTCCCAATGATCACATAATCATACGGATTCATTTAATTTACTTCCAGTTTTTCGATATTGGAATTTTCCCTTTTCATAGAGGTCCTCGCCGTAGATATCATTGATTACCGTTACCGGGAAATCTTTAACTTCTAGTTTGCGAATAGCTTCAGCTCCCAGTTCATCAAAGGCTACCACTTCAGATTTTTTTATGACTTTCGCTATCAGGGCTCCAGTACCACCAATCGCAGCGAAGTAGACGGCTTTGTATTTTACCATCGCTTCTTTCACCGCTTTGGAACGATTGCCTTTACCAATCATACCTTTAAGCCCTTCCTCCATCAAGCGAGGTGAATAACTGTCCATTCTTCCGCTGGTGGTTGGCCCTGCTGCTCCGATAATCTGTCCGGGTTTGGCAGGTGAAGGACCCATATAATAGATAGTCTGACCTCTAATGTCAAATGGGAGGGGCAGGCCTCTATTCAGGGATTCTACCATTTTTTTATGTGCTGCGTCTCGAGCAACATAAATGACCCCGGTTAACAAAACATTATCACCGGAGTGTAAATCTTTTACCGTTGAATCATTTAAAGGAAGTGTGATTCTTTTTAACATAAGTTATTCCTTCAGAGCTATTTTTTAGCTGTAAAAGGTGGAAATGGGATTTTCGGCTTAGTTACGACTGGAGGATGGTATAGTGCCGCCGGCTCTTTCTTTTTTCCAACGCCAAATGAATGACCTGCAATTTTTCTTTTCAATAATTGGATGGCCAAGGCTGGATCGACGCCCTTAGGGCAGGCTTCTGAGCAAGCCCCCGCCAGATGGCATCGCCAAACTCCGTGATTTTCGTCTGTTATCATAAGCCTCTCTTTAGAACCGGCGTCACGATTATCGGAGCAGTATCTATAACATTGCCCGAGAGATTGCGGCCCCAAAAATAGAGAGTCGGAAGCCGACGTGGGACAGGCTGCCACACAAATCCCGCACTTGATACAGTAGGAAAATTGTTCAAAAGCCTCAACCTGCTTGGGTGTCTGCTGATATTCCCGGTTCGGTTTCTCCATCTCTTCGACATCGTTACGAATAATAAAAGGCCTTATCGATTTGTGTCTGATGAACATTGGCATCAGGTCCACCACCAGGTCTTTTATAATTGGTGAATTCGGTAAAGGCTTTATGGTGATCAATTCGGACCGAAATTCTTCAATCTGAGTATGACACGCCAGGTGTGGATAGTTGTTGATCATCATACCGCATGAACCGCAAATACCCATCCGACAGGAAGTACGAAAAGTCAAAGTGGAGTCCAAATTTTCCTTTATATAGATCAGACCGTCCAAAATGGTCATGCCTTTTCTTGCCAGAATGGGAAATTCTTTAAAATGAATTGTTTTATCTTTTTCCGGATTATACCTCTGGACCCTGAAAGTTACATTAGATTCTTGTTTTACCATATATTCTCCTAACCGGACACGAGAAAAATCAGGACCCAGGTAGCCCATCCGAAAATTAGAATGCCACCAATAATGAAAATCCAGTTTATGGATCGTATTATTCCTGAAGAGGTCGTTACTTCCAGAATAATTCCTCTCAAACCATATAAGGCATGATAAATCGCAAACGCCAGTAATAAAACATAAATTGCCACCCATCCACCCTGAGTAGACCGGCTAATCATAGAAGACCATGATGTCGGGTCAGGGGTGCCGCTGGCAACAATATTATTGAGATGCTGCACCAGCATATGAATACCTAATACCACCGCGGTAACGATCGCACTGAATAGAAATAACAAATGAAGACGAGTTCTAAGCATCTTATCCGGCTCCCACGAAGCGGTTGAGCAGGAAGACCAGCATGAGAATGATAATCAAAATTCCAAAAGCGAGGGTAAAACCACGTTTCTTTCTTAAAGCATCACGGTAAGGATAGACCGGACGCCTGGGCTTACCCAGTAAGAATCCAAATTCCATTAATATCAGGCGAAGCCCATTTAAAGCATGGATGGCAAAAGCGAATGATACCAGTATCAGGCCGACTTCAAAATAAGGTTTTTCCAGGATATTTATCGTCGTCTGCCAAACGGACTGTCCTTGAATGCGGAAAACCGTAGTCTCAATCAGGTGAAAAAAAACGAAGAGTAAAATACCCAGACCGGTAACGCGATGGAGAACGTAGAGGTAACGTTCTATCTTGTAGTTACCGCCCCAAAACCAGCCGCCAACACCCAGTAGATTAGGGCGAGGCTGCAATTCTGGTCTCATAGGTGTCTCCTCAGTACTTCCTTTCTATAGGATTCCACAGGTTTATTGTTACCGGAATATATTCAATTTTGGGCCCTTCAGGTGTATAGTAAGCCAGCGTATGTTTAAGCCAGTTGACATCATCACGCCGGGGAAAATCACGCCTTGCATGGGAACCTCGCGACTCCTTACGCTCCAGGGCTCCGGTAACGATGATATCCGATAATTCCAGCAAATTTTCAACTTCGAGAGCGCTGAGTAAATCGGTATTGTAAATTCGTCCGGTATCATTGACTCTCAGGTACAAGACCATTTTTTTCATTTCTCTAATCCTGGCTTGGGCTTGTTCCAGTTCAGGTCCGGTCCGGAATACTCCAGCCAGATCATCCATGATTTTCTGAAGTTCTTTTCGAACCATAAAAGTATTTTCTTCGCCTACAACACTAAATCGTCTGAACAATCTATTCTCTTCGTCCAGCAATTTTGCCTCCAATGGCAGATCCAGAAATACCGGAGTTTTGAGAGCAAATTCTGAAGCTTTCTTTCCTGTAATTTTCCCCCAGACCAGACATTCTCCTGTCGAGTTTGACCCTAACCGGTTGGCGCCATGCAAAGAGCCGCAGGCGGCTTCCCCCGCGCTCCAGATCCCTTCCACAGGGGTAGCCCCTTTAATATCGGTATGGATGCCTCCCATGAAATAATGAGCCGCAGGCCGGACCGGGATAGGCTCATTAACCGGATCGATAAAGTTTAGCTTGATAGTGACCTCCCGGATCATGGGCAGCCTTTCGTTAACCTTATCCGCTCCAAGGTGAGTCAGGTCCAGACTGATACAACTGATGCCCTCGGGGCCCGCAATACCCCTTCCTTCCTCGATCTCGGTCTGCTCAGATCTAGAGACAATATCCCTCGGAGCCAGTTCCATTTTACTTTTGGCGTACTTCTCCATAAACCGGTCTCCGCTATTATTACGGAGATATCCACCCTCTCCTCTGGCTGCCTCGGTAATCAAGATCCCTGAAGGAACCAATCCCGTGGGATGAAACTGAACGAACTCCAGGTCTTTAATTGGAAGGCCTGCCCGGTAAGCCATAGCCATGCCGTCACCCGTAGCGGTAAGAGAGTAGGTCGTAAAGCCATACATCCGGCAGGCTCCTCCAGTAGCAATAACCAGAGCTTTACCCTGAATAATGAAAAACTCGCCTGTGGTCAAACTCCAGACGGTCACCCCGCAAAATTGATCGTTTCGGGTTAAAATACTGGAGACATAACATTCATCGTACCGGGTAATGTTAGGGTACTTTTGCAGGGTATCGTACAGGGTTTGCATCTCGAAAAATCCTGTCTTATCCGCGGCAAAGGTTGCTCGATCATAGCTGTGACCGCCAAAGGCTCGCTGGTCCATACGGCCATCTTTACGGCGAGACCAGGGAATTCCCCAGTGCTCAAGAAGCAAGAGCTCCTGGGGTATCTCTTCCACAAACCTCCAGACTACATCCTGGTCGGCGAGGAAATCCGAACCTATAACGGTATCCCAGGCATGCAGCTCCAGGCTGTCCCCCTGGTCCGGTTGCATCACGGCGGCCGTGCCTCCTTCCGCGCAGACGGAGTGAGACCGCATCAGTTGTACTTTGGAGATGATGCCTACCTTGAGATTCTCATGCTGGGTCGCTTCGATGGCTGCTCTCAGTCCGGCCAGTCCCGATCCTACGATGATGACATCCTGTTTTAAGGTTCTCATATGATAGCCTCTTTATG
The DNA here is from genome assembly GCA_002362735.1 of Dehalococcoidia bacterium UBA3254. Next base: position 11,650 of record DEUU01000105.1, on the reverse strand, counting down.
GCGTGAACTGTGACAATTAAGATTTACCGCTACGGGCATGCTGGCCAGGTGAGCCGGAAAGACTTCCACATGCACGGCTAGAGCGGTAATCCTTCCCCCGTATCCCATGGCTCCAATGCCCAGATCATTTATTTTCTGCAATAGCTCTTTCTCAAGCTCCGCTACTTCAGGGTCAGGGTTTGGTTCATCCACTTTACGGAGCAAGGCCTTTTTAGCCAGTAATAAGGTCTTTTCCGCTGTACCGCCAATTCCTACCCCTACGATGACAGGCGGACAGGGATTAGAACCTGCCTCATCTACAGCTTTGACGACTATATCCACGATGCCGGCTCTCCCTGCGGCAGGAGTGAGCATCGCCAACCGGCTCATGTTTTCTGCTCCCCCTCCCTTCGGTATCACGGTAATCTTCAGCTTTTCTCCCGGTACGATCTCGGTATAGATCACCGCCGGAGTATTATCTTTGGTATTCATCCGGGAAGAAAAAGGGTTACTGACCATGGACTTACGTAAATAGCCTTCGTTATAAGCCTGCCTTACACCTTCATTAACGGCGGTATTCAGGTCCTCTCCCACAATATGAACCTCCTGGCCTAGCTCCAGGAAAACGACCGCTACTCCACAGTCCTGGCAAAGAGGGATTTGTTCTTTAGAGGCTATCTGAGCATTCTCCATAATTTGACTCAGGACGTCTTTCGCTACCGGTGACTCTTCATTCTGGTAAGCCTGCTTGATGGCGGTCAGTACATCTTCGGTAAGATAAAAGTTAGCTTCACAGAATAATCTGGAGACCGTGCGGGTGATTTCCTGGGCCTGAATTTCTCTCATGACTATTAAACTCCTTTGGGTGGAGGTGGAATCCGGCCGCTTTTCATTAAAGTCTCAATGGTAGCCCGGGATTCCTGAATGATTTTCTCTGAGGTCTGGTAGAGCTCATCCCGAGTCATCTTTTTAAGAGCGACACCCTGTTCGATAGCTTTCAATCCAACGGCCACTGCCTCCTGGATAAAGACTTCCCAGTCCGCCATGGTGGGAACGATATGATCTTCATTCAATCCTTTCTCCTCGGCATACTTTGCCAGCTCATACGCCGCGGCGATACACATTTCATCGGTGATAGTGGTGGCTCTGACATCCAGTGTTCCTCTAAAGATGGCGGGAAATCCGATGGAATTATTGACCTGGTTCGGGAAATCGGAACGTCCGGTGGCTACAATCCTAACACCGGCTTCTTTGGCATCCCAGGGCCAGATCTCCGGAATAGGGTTAGCGCAGAAAAAACCGATGGCATCAATGGCCATTTTCTTGACCCATTCTGGTTTAATGGTATCCGGCCCGGATTTTGAAAGGGAAATACACACATCCGCCCCTACCAGGGCTTCGGCAATGCCGCCATCTCTGTTATCCGGATTGGTGCGTCTGGCTAAGTCCCACTTATAAGGATTATCCTTCTGTTTAGCCTCTATATCTTTTCTCTTTGAGCTCAATATTCCGGTGCTGTCTACCAGGATCATATTTTCAGGTTCAAAGCCATCCGCCAGCAGTAAACGGATAATAGCTATATTCGCTGCTCCTACCCCCACCATTACGACCTTAACTTTCCTTTTATCCTTGCCGACTACTTTCAAGGCATTTACTATGCCGGCCAGTGTTACGGCCGCGGTACCCTGCTGGTCATCATGCCAGACCGGAATGCGGCATTGTTTACGCAGGGTATCCAGAATGTAGAAACATTTAGGATTGGAAATATCCTCCAGATTGACGCCGCCAAAGGAGGGCTGTAATATTTTTACGGTTCGAATAATTTCATCCGGATCTTTAGTGTCCAGGCAAATGGGAACAGCATCAACTCCCCCCAGATATTTGAAAAGCAAAGCTTTGCCTTCCATCACCGGCATGGCGGCTTCCGGACCGATGTCTCCCAAACCTAAAACCCTTGTCCCGTCGGAAATTACGGCAATGGTATTCCATTTATTGGTAAAATCATAAACCTTGTTAATATCCGCCTTGATGACTTTGCAGGGTTCAGCCACTCCCGGAGAGTACCAGATGGAGAAATCACTGTAATCTCTCACTACGCAGCGTGGGACCGTCTGCATCTTTCCGTGGTAATAAGGATGCAGGATCATGGCATCCTCCGCCGGTTTTCTGGCTTTGGCGATTAATTCTTCCCGGGTTGCTTTATGGACCACGTCAGACTCCTTATCAGACTCTTCTTTAAAATTTAGTAATTCCATAATGAGATTTCATGAAGGCAGGTCCCCGACTTTCTGGCGATGTTTGAGTTTTCTCGTGAACCAGATACCATAACTCCTTGAGATAAATTAATTCCATATTTTTGCAGAATTACCCGGCTTTATATTCAAAAAATTTCATTATAAAACTCTTATGGGGTTTCAAATTCTGCCTGTTCGGTTATTTTTATTTCAAAATCGATAAATAAGTTAGTAATATAGAGAGTTTTATTGAGCTGATTAATGACGAGTGTCATTGGATTATACTTCAAATTGTTAAAGGATTAAATATTCACATCTGATAGTTGGACTTCCCCTGTAAGCGACCATGCAGTAGTTCGGAGGATTCTAACGTTTACCAGTTTAGATTGGTAATCTTCATCTCGGGAGAAGAAAACTACTTTATCGCTGCACGTTCGTCCCATCCATTTACCCTTTTCTTTTCTCTCTACCAGGACTTCTAAAGACTGCCCCTGCAATCCGGCATTGATTTTACTCACTATATCTGCTTGAAGCTTTTCAATTTGTTCTAACCTGAATTTTTTTACTTTAGTTGTTACATCATCTTTCAAGGTTCTGGCAGCCAGTGTCTCTGGTCTTGGAGAATAAGCTGCTACGTGAACCATATCGAATTTTATTTCTTCCAGGAGATTATAGGTGTTTTGAAATTGAGCCTCTGATTCTCCCGGAAAGCCTACAATAACATCTGTACTCAAAGAAATACCGGGTATTTTAGCTTTTAGTTCGTCAATGAGCTCACGATAACGCTGTATTGTATAGCCTCTACGCATAGCGGTTAAAATATCGTTGTCACCAGACTGGACCGGTAGGTTAATCTGTTTGCAAACTTTATCTAACGAGGATATAGCTTCTATCAACTTCGATTTCATATCCTTGGGATGATTTGTCAAGAACCGGATTCTTAGAAGGCCTTCCTGAGCATTCAACCTGTAAAGAAGATCCGCCAGGTCGGGTTTGTCCGGCAAATCGTGACCATAAGAGTCAACATTCTGACCGAGAAGTATTACTTCCTTGACACCCCTCTGAATTAGTCCCCTGACTTCACAGATAATTTCATCGAGAGGATGGCTTCTTTCCCGTCCCCGGCGATACGGTACAATGCAGTAAGAGCAAAAGTTATCACAACCTTGCATAATCGGGACGTACGTACTTACGTCGGGCTGCCGTGGTAGGGCTTGATCGCGGCTAAATTGACTTAACCATTCCGGTAATTCTCCTGCCGGGAAAAAATAATCGACAAAAGGAAAAGTTGACCGTAGTTTTATGGTATCCGGACTCACAAAACAACCGGTCAGAGCGATTTTAAGTCGTGGTCTATTTTTTTTAAGCGCCTTCAAAGAGTGAAGTTTATTTATGATTCGGTTTTCGGCGCTTTGACGGACAACGCAGGTGTTCAGAAATATTAAATCTGCTTCCTCGATCTTTCCAGAATGTTGATATCCGGAAACATCCAGAAGACTGGCTAGTCTTTCAGATTCTGCTTTGTTCATCTGACAGCCGATGGTCCAGATATAGTAATATTGAGGCATCACCGTTATAATACCAAATCTGATATAATTCTTCCCGTGCTAATGGAATCGAGGCCAAGATCATTAAATAACTTCTCACCTTAAAATTATGGCAAAACAGTAGCCAAACTCCAGTTCAGAAAGGTATTAATCATGGTATGATACCATTAAAATTAACAAAGTGAGTAAAGTTGTATGACATTTTGAGAAATTAAATAATAAGAAGCTAAAGCATATTTCTAATTTAGCCTCAAAAGTCTGGCGGAGGGAGTGGGATTTGAA
>DEUU01000105.1:2801-7325 GCA_002362735.1 Dehalococcoidia bacterium UBA3254 | reverse complement strand
AAGCGCTTAGCAGGCGCCCGCACTAGACCACTATGCGATCCCTCCAGATTTAAATCAGATCTAGAGCAGTGGAAATATCTCTAGCCTCAAAAATCTAATTAAATTGCTTCTTTTGGTAAATTCCGGCAAACTAGTTGCAAATATTTTGTTTACTTTACCTAAAATCCAATAATTTAGATCCGACTTTTAAAGTATATGATTTTGCTCAATAACCGTCAATAGCCTGTAACAACCTGAATTTTATAGAATTGGCTGCGAATACCCCTCAGCTTGCTGGGGGATGAAAGCAGCCTAGCCCGAAGGGCTACTCATTCTCTTCCGTAACTTTGGTACCTGGGCTAGATGCCACCCAGCTTGCTGGGTGGTTATTCACTTCTTTAACTTGCTGTATATGTCAACTATGTTTATAATACACTTAGATTATTTTTGTAAAAGTAGGTGAAGATTTAATGGAGCAGTTCACACTTGAAAACATCCGTAACGTATCTTTACTTTCCCATTCAGGAGCCGGGAAAACTTCCCTTTCAGAAGCTGTATTGTTTAATGCTAAGGCAATTAATCGCCTGGGATCAGTCGATGAGGGGACTACCACTTCAGATTACGATCCGGATGAAGTGCAGAGGAAGATTAGTATTAACCTCACTGTGCTGCCTTATGTCTGGCATGGCGTGAAAGTCAATTTGTTGGATGCTCCTGGATATTCCGATTTTGTGGGTGAAGTTAAATCCGCTTTACGGGTTTCCGAAGGAGCTGTGATACTGATCGGATCGACCTCTGGCATCGAGGTCGGAACCGAACAAGTCTGGCAGTATTGCGAAGAATCCGTGATGCCCCGCTTAATCTTTGTTAATAAAATGGACCGGGAAAATGCAGATTTCTTTAAAGTCTGCGATGAAGCCCAGAAAAAATTCGGCAATAAGTGCGTAGCTCTGCAAATTCCGATTGGAGCACACACGAGTTTTAATGGAATTATCGATCTTCTTAAAATGAAAGCCTATACCGGAAATCCGTCTAAAGAAGAAGCCATACCGGGAGATTTGAAAGCCCAGGCTGACACCTATCGTGGCAAACTGGTTGAAGCTGTCGCCAGCGCCGATGATAAATTAATTGAAAAGTACATTGGTGATGAACCGATTAGTCAGGAAGAGTTAGAAACTGCCTTAAAGACTGCCGTTTCTACTGGCAAACTGGTTCCTATTTTCACGGGTTCGGCTTTACTCAATATGAGTATCACCATGCTTATGGATGCCATACAAAACTACTTACCATCTCCAAAAAACCGTCCGGTCGAGATAGTAGCGGATGCTGCAAAAGGTGCTATACAGAAGATAGAACCATCTCCGACCGATCCTCTTGCTGCCCTAGTTTTTAAAACCAGCGCTGATCCTTATGTCGGTAAACTTACTTACTTCCGGGTTTATTCTGGTATTTTTATAAGCAACTCTCAGGTATGGAACTCCAGCCGCAATGAAGTTGAGCGAATTGGCCAGCTCTATACTGTTCGTGGAAAGAACCAGGAAGTCACTCAACAGGTTACTGCCGGTGATATAGGAGTCGTCGCCAAACTCAATGTTACAGGTACAGGAGATACGATTTCTATCAGGGATAAACCCGTTAAGCTAGTCTCGATTGTTTTTCCTAACCCTGTTTATAGCGGAGCAGTCAGTCCCAAAACAAAAACCGATCTTGATAAGCTCGGATCATCCTTAACCCGCTTAACCGAAGAGGATCCAACAATTAAAGTACGTCGAGACCATGATACCGGTGAAATGGTACTTTCTGGCCTGGGTGAAACCCAATTGGAAGTAGTTGTTGGAAAAATGCAACGTAAGTTTGGAGTTGGCGTTAATCTTGATATACCCAAGGTGCCATATAAAGAGACTATCACTTCCTCGGCTAAAGGCGATTATAAACATAAAAAGCAAACTGGCGGTCATGGTCAGTATGGCCATGTCATGCTAGAGGTTGAGCCTCTGCCGCGCGGTACCGGTATTGAGTTTGTTGACGCCGTAGTTGGCGGCACTATCCCGCGTAACTTTTTACCCGCAGTTGAAAAAGGCGTTAAAGATGCTGTTCATGAAGGTGTCATCGCAGGCTTCCCGGTAGTAGATGTCCGAGCTAGAGTTTATGATGGCAGCTTCCATCCTGTCGATTCTTCAGAAATCTGTTTTAAGATTGCCGGCGCCGGAGCGTTGAAAAAAGCCATGGATGGAGCTAATCCAATACTTCTGGAGCCAATCGTGAAACTTAAAGTTACCGTTCCGGATAACTATACTGGTGACATTATGAGCGATCTGAATAACAAACGCGGCCGTGTAATGGGCATGATGCCTGAAGGTGGTTACAATACTATTGAGGCTGAAGTACCCCAGGCAGAAGTATTGCGGTATGCCATTGACTTGAAATCCATTACTCAAGGAAGGGGCCGTTATACCTGGGAGTTCAGTCATTACGAACAAGTACCCTCTTTCGTTACCCAAAAGATTGTAGCTGAACGCCAGAAAGAGCTGGCGGATAAGGCGGCAGAAAAAGAGTAGCTAAGGGATAATTTTAAAGAAAAAAGAAAGACCGGAAGTAACCGGTCTTTCTTTTTTTACACCCGAATCAGATTTTAATTACAAGGGTTAAGTTTCTATCCTGGGATTCTGATTCTGCTTTTGGTTTGGGTTATTTCTAATCCCTAATTCCTGCCTGGTCTGTAAATAACGAATAACATCTGCCCTGCTCAGCAAGCCGACCAGTTGCCCATTTCCCATCACGGGTATCTGATTCAGGCCTTTACTGGCTAAAATTCGAAGAGCTCCATTCAAGTCATCGTTCTCATTTACTGATTCAAGCGGTGACCGGGTCATTATTTCCTGTACCGGTGTGTTGGCCCACCTTTCCTGGGACAATTTTTTCACATCTGAAAGCGTAATTATGCCCTGCAAGCCATTTTCGGTGCAGACCGGCAACGCTCTGATACCGCGCTGGATGAAACTTCCATGCACGATACTTTCGACTGAAGCATTCGGACTAACGCACTCGGGATAACGGTTCATCACATCTTTAACATGGACTCCGGCTAATTGTGTCTGAAGACTCTCTTCACGCATGGCGCCATCCGCCGCACTGGTCAAGAACCATCCAATAAAGACAAACCAGATTCCGCTGATAATGCCGCCCTGGAAAATCCAGATGCTTGTGTTAAAGAATAGAGCGATACCAAAAAGTATCATTGCCCAGCCGAAAGCCCGACCGACATTACCCGCAATAAGAGTAGCTTTATGCAAACTTCGAGTAATTCCCCATACAATTGAACGGAAGACTCTTCCTCCATCCAGCGGAAAACCGGGAACAAGGTTAAATATGGCCAAAATTATGTTTATCTGCGCCATTAAAGCCAGTATTCCCAGCAAGGGAGTATCGACTTGTCCGGAATAACGTGCTAATAATGCCAGCCCGTAAAACACGCCGCCCAGAACGACGCTAGAAGCAGGTCCGGCTCCGGACATGATAAATTCTACCCAGGCGCTTTCCGGTTCTTTTTCAATATTGCTGACTCCTCCAAAAATAAAGAAGACAATGCTGGTTACTTTCATGCCACGGCTGATAGCCACCAGTGAATGACACAATTCATGAATCAATACGGAGACGAATATTAAAATAGAGACAATGACTCCAGATATCCAGTATTCAGCGATTGACCAGCGAGGGAAAAGAGCTGGAAACGTGCTCGCCGCAAATATCCAGGCAAATAAAAAGAAGGCAAATATCCAGGTATAATGAATGCCTATTTCAATCCCGGCTATCTTCCCTATTTTGAATGAGCCGCGCATTTGCTGTCCTCCTTGAAGGTCTTATAGTTCTATTTTCATTTTATCACGCTGTATTCATCATAGATACGAGATGTTATCAGAGTATATAATAACGCGGATTTGTTGATTGTTGCCTTCGAAACTCATACGGTTATCTTTATCTACCTTGTGATAGTCATAATAAGCTTATAGTCATTTTCCCCGATTTGTTTGCCGGCTTCGGGATAAGGTTGAAGCTGGAAATTCGCTTTGTAATTTTGGATTAGTGGTTGTCCCACGGATTCTGAAGCTCCCGATACTGTCAGGACAACTGAGGAAGCTGAACCGTTCAAAGTAACGGTCATCTGGCATTTTGCTTCACCCGCCCACACGCATTGGACTCCGCTTGGACAGCGGCTGTCACCTGTTACCTTTTCAAATTTAATGGTCAGGTTTTCACCTTTGATAGTTACACTCTGACCAACGGGCAAGTTAAACTGCTGACCCAGGGAAATTCCCGCCCGGGGACTTGATTCCGTGGAACAACCCGCAAATAACAGCCCGACAACGGTTAAAAAACCTGCGATCATAATAATTATTTTTAGCATCGCTTCCCTTTCATTTTAATAATTCAATATTTGTATCACGCCATTTTTGTACTTTCTTATATTATAACGTTTTAAGTAAACTCAAGTTAGAAAACGGAAAATTCATAAGTTAAAAACGGTTTTATATAATATATATTATT
>DEUU01000105.1:0-2453 GCA_002362735.1 Dehalococcoidia bacterium UBA3254 | reverse complement strand
CCTCCCGGGCAGCACTTGACAGATAAATGGCCGGTTCTGCATTACGGCTCCATTCCCAGATTAGAAAAGTCTAAATGGTCATTAAAGGTCTTTGGTTTGGTAAATAACGAGAAAATTCTGAATTACGAAGAATTTACATCTCTGGCTGCCGTTTTGGTTTTTTCAGATATCCATTGCGTTACTTCATGGTCTCGGTTGAACAATACATGGGAAGGGATTAGTACAGGAGAATTGAAAACATTAGTGAATATTCTTCCGGAAACTCGGTTTGTAATCGTTCATGCAGCAGGCGGTTTTACTACCAATTTACCTGTTAATGAATTTTTCGAACCGGACGTCCTTTTTGCCTTGAAACATAATGGCGAATACATTTCAGCCGAACATGGTGGACCCGTGAGACTGGTGGTACCCAAACTTTATTTCTGGAAAAGCGCCAAGTGGATAACCGGTATTGAGTTTACGGGAAAAGATAAACCCGGTTTTTGGGAATCCGCAGGATACCATAATCACGGAGATCCCTGGAAAGAAGAAAGATACTCATGAAACTTAAAAGCTGATCATCTTAGCCGAAAGCTGGATAGAGTTAGCCTTCTCAATAAATGGCCTCTATTTTTCTCCAAAATACTTGAGGGCTAATTTGATTTTATCTTCGATATTCATTTTGGTGTTAGGTAAGGTAGCCACCGCTCTTGTTGCTTCAGTCACTGAATAACCCAGAGATGTCAGAGCCGCCAGTACATCACTGTTTCCCTGGACTGCTTCCAGGTCCTGAGTCAATATCCAGTCTCCTCCGACTTTATCTTTGAGCTCCAGCACAATGCGATCGGCGGTTTTCTTTCCTATGCCTGGAACTGCTGTCAATAAAGCCGCATCGCCTCCAGCAATAGCCATTGTAAGTTGCTCAACATCCATAGCCGACAATAAAGCCAGACCTAACTTGGGTCCGATTCCTTTGACAGTAATTAACGTTTCGAAAAGCGCCATCTCTCTGGCCGAACTAAAACCAAAAAGGCTCAGGTTATCTTCCCTGACATGCAAATGAGTGTGGAGTTTTGTCGGTTGACCTACCACCCCCATGGTGCTGAGAGTCGAAGTCGGCACAAAGACCTGGAAGCTGATTCCCCCAACGTCAACGATTACCCAATTGCTTCCTATAGCCTCGATTGTACCCTTAACTCCTGCTATCATCTTAGCCTCTATGATTCAATAAATTTTCCAGATGGGCAACCTGTATATGGCAAAGAGCCGCTGCTAAAGCATCGGCTGCATCAGTGGGGTCAGGAATTTGAGTCAAACCTAATTGAAGCGCCACCATCTGTTGAATTTGTTCTTTTTTACTGGCGCCATAATTGGCGACACGCTGTTTGATTTCAGCCGGCGTATATTCAAAGCAAGGAACATGACTGTTGGCAGCGGCTAGTATGGCTACCGCCTGAGCTCTTCCAATGGCAAAGGAAGATTTGGCATTTTTGGCTACGAACGGCTGCTCAACGGAGACTGCCGCAGGTTTAAATTCGTTTATTATTTCTAATAATCGGCTGTATAAAAAACTTAAACGCTCCCCAATTGGAGAGCGCGAAGGAGTATTCCAGGCACCATATTTTATTAATGATATATCGCCATCGAAGTTTTCTACGAGTCCATAACCCATGACTACGATACCCGGGTCTATGCCTAAAACAATCATTCCCTTAGTCATAGTCTCCGGAGTGGAATTTTTCAATCTGCTGATCGGAGAAATCCACATTGCTGTAGACCTTTTGAACATCATCCAGCTCTTCCAGCTTGTCCAGGAGTTTTAGAGTTTGTATGGCTGCCTTGTCTTCCACTTCCACCATCGTTTTTGGGATCTTGGCTAATTCAGCCGAAGCAGCAGGGATCTGTTTTTGTTCAAGAGCTTTTTTAACAAGTTCAAGTTCATTGGACTTGGTATAAATTTCAATAGAACCGTCTTCGACTTTAACGTCATCCGCTCCGGCGTCTATTGCCTCTAAAGTCACTTCGTCCGAATCTTTTCCAGAAGCTTCTACAGAGATAATTCCCTTTGAATCAAATAGCCAGGCTACACAACCCGCTGACCCCATCGTCCCACCCTGACGGGTAAATACATTCCTTACTTCCTGGACAGTCCGGTTACGGTTATCACTCACAGTATCCACGAGTATTGCCGTTCCGCTGGGCCCATATCCTTCCAACGTGAGTTCCTGTAAAATAGCTCCCTCGGAAGACCCGCTTCCTCTTTCGATGGCGCGTTCTATATTATCTTTGGGCATACTCGAATCACGAGCTTTTTGGACCGCCAATCGCAATTTAAAGTTAGTCTCAATATCTCCACCGCCTTCGCGCGCAGCCATGATAATTTCCCGCGTCAGCTTCGTATAAATCTGACCTTTTTTAGCGTCTTCTATGCCTTTTTGCCTTTTGATCTTGGACCACTTATTATGACCTGACAT
>DEUU01000306.1 GCA_002362735.1 Dehalococcoidia bacterium UBA3254 | reverse complement strand
TGAAATAAGCCGAATATAATAAAGGTAAGGCCTGAATATTTTTTAAATACAGGATTTTCGCGATTGCCCGTTGTCATCATGGAGGAGCCCGAAGGGCGACGAAGGATCTGGAGGGGGAACATGATAATTTTTTCAAACGCGAAACTCCTGAAATATTTAAATACACCGGGTCTGCTGAAAAATTTGGAGGGTATTATGTCTACTGAAGAGGAAATAAAAAAGTTGGCTTATAGCATTTGGGAGAAAGAAGGGCGACCCCAAGGCCGGGACGTAGAGCATTATTTTAAAGCCCAAAAAATTATCGAGTCACCGGAACTGCCTCCGGTTATCGAGTTGCCTCCACCCGTGCCGTTCGTTGAGTTGCCGCCTCCGAAACCTGTTCAATCTCTTTCGCCTCCAGTCAAAAAGAAAATGCGTAATCAGAAAAAGAAGAAATGAAAGGCTGTCCTTTTATATCTGGTCACGTCGGTCCTGAGGGTTATTGTAAATATGTAGTGAGAGGGATAGTGTATGCTGCCAGCCAAATCTAAAATCCTGAACCTGTCCGCATACCGGCGGGAAGAAATACTGAAAGACGGTTACCGGGTGTTGCTCAGACCCGTTGAAAAAAACGATCTACCGTTGTGCCTGGCTTTCATTTCCCGATCAGATACTCATTCCGGATATAACCGCTCCTATAATATGCCGCGTGAAATGACGGAAGAGGATGCCAGCCGGTATTGTGTCGTGGACTATACCGATTCCTTTGCTTATGTGGCCGAAATTGGTCAGGGACAGGACAGAAATGTTATCGCTATCGCACGTTATGACCGCTTGCCCAATAAACGTTCGGCGGAAATTTCCTTTGCGATCGAAGATGCTTATTACAATGTCGGTCTGGGGACCCGGATTATCGAAGCGTTGGTAAGCGTGGCCAGAGAGAATGAGATCTCCATCTTTGAAGCCAGTGTCCTCGGTCGGGATTTACAGATGAGAGAAACCTTTCGGGATTATGGCTTTCGTGTTTCCAGTAATCCTGAAGGAGGCGTGTGTCATGTTACTTTCCCCATCAAGCAAACGCGGATTGTCGATATCAAGGAAGCCAGGCGCGAACGTTCGGCTGTTATAGCCTCTTTGCAGCCGATCCTTAATCCAAAATCAGTGGCCATCATCGGGGCTGCTCGTTATCCCGGTACTATCGGTAACCTGCTGATGCGATGCATACTGCAGAGCGGCTTCTCCGGGATCGTTTATCCGGTCAATCCCAATACCGAAGCTGTACTATCTGTTAAATCCTACCGCTCGGTGATGGACATCCCGGGTCAGGTAGAAATGGCTATCATAGCCGTGCCGGCCGCTATTGTAAACAAAGTAGCCGATGAATGCGGTCAAAAGGGTATCAGGGCATTAATTGTCATTTCCGATGGATTCAGAGAGAGAAATCCAGAAGGTGCTGCCAGGGAGGAAGAATTAAGAAACATTTCTCTCAGCTACGGAATGCGGCTGGTTGGTCCCAACTGTATGGGAGTGATGAATACGGATCCCGCGGTGCGGCTCAACGCCACCTTTTCCCAGATATATCCCGACGCGGGGAATGTCGCCTTTCTTTCCCAGAGCGGCGCTATGGGTTTGACCATTCTTGAGCATATTAAAAGCCTGAACATGGGCATTTCTACCTTTGTCAGCGTAGGTAACCGCGCCGATGTCTCTTCTAACGATTTTTTACAGTACTGGGAGCAGGATCGGGCGACCAAAGTGATATTGCTTTATTTGGAGTCGTTTGGAAATCCGGGCCGGTTTGCCAGGATTGCCCGGCGGGTGTCTGCCAGAAAACCCATTATTGCGGTGAAAAGCGGCAGTACCGCGGCTGGAGCCAGAGCGGCTTCTTCACATACGGGAGCCTTAGCCACCTCAGATGTGGCTTCGGATATCCTGTTTCAAAACGCTGGAATTATTCGGGTTAATGCGGTCGAAGAGCTATTTAACCTGGCTACCCTGCTGTCCACCCAACCTTTGCCCAAAGGCAGACGCCTGGTCATTGTTACTAACGGAGGCGGGCCGGGGATAATCGCCGCTGATGCAGCGGCTCATAACGGTCTGGATGTGATAGTGCTTTCAAATGACCAGGTCTCTAAAATCAGACCGTTATTAAAAAGAGATATCAATGTCGGCAACCCGATCGATACGACGGCTGGAGCCACCCCGGAAGAATACGAAGGGATACTCAGAATGCTGGCGGCTGATAATGAGAATGACGCCGTCCTGGCGATCTTCGCCCCGGCAATCGTTGCCGAGACTATGGGTATGGAGAAAGCTTTGCGTCGTGTTGCACCGGTTTTCTGGCATTACAAGAAACCGCTGCTCGGCTGTTTTATCGGGCAAAAAGGTCTTAGCGCCCACCTGGGGACACAGGGCCATTTTATACCCCTTTATACCTTCCCGGAAGAGGCTGTCCTGGCACTGAGGCGGGCCGTGGATTATGCCGAAATACGCCATAAACCCCGGGGTAGAGTCTCAAAGATAAAAGGTCTACAAAAAGAAAAAGCTCGCCGGTTGATAGATTCGATCCTTATAAATGCCACGGAAAAACCTGTGTGGCTGTCCGCCCGGGAAATATC
>DEUU01000163.1:445-7172 GCA_002362735.1 Dehalococcoidia bacterium UBA3254 | reverse complement strand
CGGCAACGGTTTTCAAGATTTCCACCGTATTCATCATTCCGTTTATTCGTCCGCGGAGACAGAAACTGGTGCAGCAGATATCCGTGAGGAGCATGGACTTCAATTCCGTCAAACCCAGCCACAACCGCCAGGTCGACGGAATGAACATAGTCTTCAATCTCCTCTTTTATTTCATTTACCGTCATCGCGACAGGCACGTTGCTATAAGCAGATTTAAACTTCGGAGCCACTGACATGAAGGGTTTGAAGCGTTTCGGTCTGGTGCTCTCCGCTAACCTGGCATCCACAGGGATACCGTCTGAAGCTGAATAAATCGGGGACCTGGAGTAACCCTGCTGCCGACCCAGGCCCGGACTTAACTGGATAAATACTTTCGATCCAAAAGAATGAATGGTCTCAGCAAGCTCACAGGCTCCGGCCAGGTGTATTCCACGGTCAAATAAGGCTCCTGCCCGAATGGTTTGCTGGTTCCAGGCACGTCGGCTGGCCATGAAGACCCCGGTAATAATTAATCCCACTCCTCCCTTCGCCCGGGCTGCATAGTAACATATTTCCTGTTCGCTTATGCTACCATCGGAGTAGGCCATGCGAGTTAACATCGGCGCCATGACAATCCGATTTTTAATTTCGACCGGTCCAATTTTAAGGGGTTCAAACAGATTGGGATATTCCATTGCAGACCTCCTGAAACCAGATATTACCCCGGAAACAATAGTAAGACTATGGTACTCTATACCTTCCTTTTTTTCCAATTAACCGTAAAAAAAGGCCTATACCAATTAAGGTATAAGCCCTTCTGTAAATCGTTTAACGTCTAATGATTATCGTAAGATACGTCACCCATCTTTTTACTTTTTTTTTGCTGCTCCCGCTTCATCATTTTCCGGATGATTTCTTCCAGCACTTTAACATCGTTGTGTTCGGTGTCTTTAGCGCTATAAATAAGCGTTACCGTAGAACTCCTGGCAGACTGAGCAATATCCTCGAGAAGATTCCTTTTCTCCGGATCAGAAAGCTCCTTCAGATATCTCTTTTTGAACTCTTCCCACTTCTCTGGATCATGACCGAACCATTTGCGCAGCTCGGTGCTGGGAGCCAGATCTTTGAACCATCGGTCAATCCCTGCTTGAGCCTTGCTGACTCCACGCGGCCATAACCGGTCAATCAGGATTCTTTCTCCATCTCCGGGTTCCTTTATTTCATAAGCCCTCTTCACGTTTAACATCTTCTTGCCTCAGAAAAAGCACTTTAATTTCATTCTACTCAAATCTAACAACACGCGTGATCCTTAACTCCAACACCCCTCACCTTAATGCTGTGTCTCTTTTTTATAACCCAAGCTAAACGCAGATTCCAATATATTTTTCTTCTTAAATTCATTTCAAATAAGAGATCGTCTCCAGATCCGGAGTTGAATTGACGCAGTTGCACAATGGTAAAAGACCGGCAGGGTAAAATTTACAGGCAACCAATGTGGGGACACTGACTGTAGAAGGTTAAGAGGCTGAGTAGGGTTATTCCGGCTCGACTTGTTTTTTAGCTTCCGATTTTTCCGTTTTCGTAGTAGTAAAATCCGGATACAGAATCTGAGAGGCAGTTTTCAGCTTCAGATATCCGGAATCCCGGTAAAAATGCGGGTTTATATTGTAATCCACAAAAGATTTGATCGCTTCCTTCAATTGCAACGACGGTTTGGAAGACTCTTTAATCTCTTTGTTGATGACGGTTTCAAGCTGTTTGATAGCTTTGGTCAAACTTTCCAGAGCTTCAAGATGTTTTTTGAGATACGCAGAATGCTCATCCAGGGCCGCTGTCAGCGCCATCATCGCGAATTCTGCCTTTGCACTCGAGTTCCTGGGAATTTGTTCTTCGGGCTCTTCCATGACTTTATTATATTACGAGAAACACTTGAGAATCCAGTGAATGAATTCTACATTTTTCATTATTAGTTTACGCAAACCTGAAACTGAGGGCTACAGAAATTATTACCGGCATCACCATTAACCAAGGCCATCTTACCTTTTCATTGACGCCGGATGATAGTCCACTACCTTTATGAGGTATGGGCAATCTTATTCTGGAGGTGCAATAAAAGGAGGCAATGGGTGCTTATACTGAGCTGTCATACGGGACAGACAACCGCTCCGGATGCGAATATACCGTTAGGCGTCTGCCGCGGGCATAGCCGACCAGGGCAATCCCGGTCTCATTTGCCAGAATAACAGCCTGGTTAGTGGGAGACGTCAAAGAAACCACTACCGGTATCTCCATCCTGGCAGCTTTCCGCAGCATCTCAGTAGACACTCTCCCGGACGTTAACACTATCCGGTCCCGGGTCGGTATTTTTCGCAGCAAGCATTCACCCGCGAGTTTATCCAGGGTATTATGCCGGCCGATGTCTTCTGCAATCGCCAGCAAGCTATGATCATCGCCAATTGCCGAAGTGTGTATCCCGCCTGTCGCATTATAAAAAGTTGCATTCTCTAACAAATTTCTCATTAAATGCAACAGATGGTCCGGAGTTGTAGTCAGGCTCGATTCTATCTTCGGAACATCCAGATTAAAACTGGTTCCGCCTCCACACCCCGAAGTTAAAATACGTTTTTCAGGTATTATGAATTCGGTATTAGCTAATTTGACATCTGCCAGAGCATCGTCCTCACAAACTCTCATCGAGACAACGTCCTTGATATCCCGGATGATTTTTTCGGAATACAGATATCCGAGAACCAGACAGTTCAATTTGACCGGAGTACATAGTATGGTAACCAGCTCAAGATCGTTAATGTAAATTGTAAAAGGCAACTCCTGGGGAACCTCGAGCGAGACGGTTTCCCATTTACCATCCGCAAACCGGTAAAATTTTTTCCCTTGAATGACACTTCCATGGGCAGTTTTTTCCATTTTAATTATCCGTTACGTAAGTTGAATATCAATTTCACTGGTTTAATTTTATCACCCACTTTAAACAATCTTCAAATCGCTTCAGATTGCTCAAGGCTAAGCTTGTATCTTGGTACGGAATAGGATTCAATATGAATTAAGCAGCCGGAATTGGTTCTTGTGTCGGAAGGAGTGGTCGGAGTGCAGATATTTACAGTGCCACAGTTAGCGTGGTATGGGGCCAGGGACTTTGAAATTATTTTACCGGAAAACTGGCAGGTAGAAATAGCTTACCCTGCAGGTTATAACCGTCCCGAGCTCACTCCGGAACAAATTCAAAAAGCTCTTAAAAAGCCTGCCGGGTGCCCGCCATTAAAAGAACTGGCAAAAGGCAAAAAAGAAGTCGCCATTGTCTTCGACGATGTGACTCGTGTTACCAGAGTGGCGAAGATTGTTCCTCATGTCCTCCGTGAACTTGCGGATGCGGGAATTCCTGACGACAATATCCGTTTCATCTGCGGTCTGGGACTACATGGAGTGATGGACCGTCTGGATTTCGTGAAGAAACTGGGAGAAGATACGGTTTGCCGGTTCCGGGTCTTTAACCATAATCCCTTTGGCAATTGCGTATTTGCTGGAACCACTCAGACTTTTAATACTAAAGTTAATGTCAATGAAGAATATATGAAATGCGATCTAAAGATCGTCATCGGCTCTTGCGTACCCCATCCACTAGCCGGGTTTGGAGGAGGGGGAAAAATGATTCTGCCAGGGATCACTTCATGGGAGACTACGAACTGGCACCACGCTGCCGGAGGATTGACTCCGGATCCGGTGGATAATGAAAAAAAGCCTGTCGTAGGTTTAGGGCTTGTTGACCGGAATTTTTTCAAAAAGGACATCGATGAAGCTGCAGATATAGCCGGCATCGACTTCCTGATTAATACTCTGACCAATTTGCAGGGAGAATCGGTATCTATCCATGCCGGGGATTGGAAGCTGGCATTCGCAGAGGCAGTGGTGGAAGCCAGGACTCACTACCGCACCCCGAAAATAACAGGGAAAGAAGTTGTTATTTCTAACGCCTTTGCGAAAGCGAGTGAAAGCTTGATTTGCCTGGAATCCGCTTTGCCTGTAGTAAGCCATAAGGGGGGCGACCTGGTGATTATAGCTAATTCACCTGAAGGGCAGGTCACTCATTATCTCTTGGGAGCTTTTGGTAAATCGACCTTCGGTTGCGGGAACACCCCGCGAGAAATCCCTGATTATGTCAACAGAGTAATCGCTTATTCCGAATATCCTCATCGCGGCGGATACTGGTTCAGAGACAATGAAAAGATCGAGTTTGTTAGTAAATGGGATAAAGTCCTGAATTATCTCGAGAGCAAGCATGGTCCGGGGACACACGCTGTAATTTTTCCGGATTCCACTAACCAGTATATCGGCTGGTTTGATTAGTCTTTACTTTAACTGAGGACCCTCTTGCTAAAACCGGTCAGTCCCGCCCACAGAAACATGCGCAAAATCCTATCATAACCGGGTAAATCACAAATAGAGACATTTGCGGCACGGTCGTTAAGGCTGCCCGAAAACCTTCCGTAAACTAGATTAGAGGGTTGATGCAAACCGGAGCCTGTAACCAGGGAAAACCACCGACCGTAATATGAGGATCAATGTATTTATGTAAATGTATATGTTAAAATTATTCGATCGCAAATTTATGCCAGGAGTTAGGCAAATTAAGTTAAGGTATCTTACCAAAGATTATATCGAGATGCTAAATTTAGGGATAACCGGGCTTTGTCGGAAGTATAAAACGAGCAAAGTTGAATGGGATTTAAGATAGAGGAATACATATTGAGTTGATGTTTTTATATGCATGGGCTGGGGGGTAGGAGTAATCAAATGAATGAAGCATTTCTTAAGGGTGGGGGTGAGATGGGCGAGAGGATGCGAGCCCTCGATTGGTCGAAAACAGCCCTCGGGCCTATCTCCGGATGGTCACCGGCTTTGCGCTCAACCGTCGCTCTCCTGTTGCAGAACCGTTTCCCGCTGATACTCTGGTGGGGACCGCAATTCGTTCAATTTTATAATGATACTTATATCCCTATCCCTGGCGGAAAGCATCCTAAAGCCCTGGGACAGCCAGCGAGTGAATGCTGGTCGGAAATCTGGCATATTATCGGCCCTATGATCGAAGCTCCATTTTCCGGCCAACCGGCTACTGTGAGTGATGATCTTTTCCTGATGATGAACCGGAAAGGATTTATTGAAGAGACTCATTTTAAAGTGGCCTACAGCCCGGTACCAGATGATACAGTCCAGCCCACCGGTGTGGGAGGTGTCCTGGCCACTGTGGCTGAGACTACTGAGCAAGTTTACGGTGAGCGTCAATTGAAAACACTGCGGGAATTAGGGTCCCGGGCGGCCGAAGCCAAAACCTCCGAGCAGGCCTGTCAGACGGCCGCTGCCACGCTCACCGAAAATTCCTTCGATGTGCCCTTTGCCCTCTTCTATCTCATGGAGCCGGGAGGTAAGCTGGGGCGGTTAGTGGCCAGTTGCGGATTCGATACCAGAGGGTCAGCTAATCCAGACCTTATATCAATAGAAGATAATCATCCCTGGCCGCTAAGGTCAGGAGTAGAACAAGGTGAAATAACAATAATCTCAGACCTGGCTCAAAAGTTCGGCCCCCTGCCGTGTGGAAGATGGTCTCAGCCCCCTCACAGCGCCATTGTCCTGCCTCTAACGTCGCCTGATCAACCTCACGCCTATGGCATATTGATAGCAGGTTTAAATCCTCATCGTGAATTGAATATTGGCTACCGTACCTTTTTCGAACTGGCAGCCAGCCAGGTTACGACGGCCATTCGTAATGCCAATGCCTATCAAGAGCAGAAGAAGCGGGCGGAAGCCCTGGCGGAGATAGACCGCGCCAAGACCACCTTCTTCTCCAATGTCAGTCATGAATTCCGCACACCCTTAACCCTTATGCTTAGCCCCTTGGAAGACCTTCTGGCCAGGACTGATAGGGGATTACCAGCCGAGGAAAAAGAACAGCTATCGTTGATTCATAGCAACGGGCTACGGCTTCTTAAGCTGGTGAATAATCTCCTGGACTTCTCCCGGATTGAGGCCGGAAGGGTCCAGGCGGTCTACCAGCCTGCGGACCTGGCTGCATATACGGCGGAATTAGCCAGCATCTTTCGTTCAGCGATAGAGAAGGCCGGTATGCAGTTAAAAGTGGACTGCCCTCCGCTACCCCAGCCTGTTTATGTAGACAAAGAAATGTGGGAGAAGATTGTTCTGAATCTCCTATCCAATGCCTTCAAGTTCACCTTTGAGGGCACGATTGGGGTTTCCCTGCGCTGGTGTGATGACCATGTGGAATTGGACGTGAAAGATACCGGTATCGGCGTCGCTCCAGCAGAAATGCCGCGCTTATTTGAACGATTTCACCGTATTCAGGGAGTCAAAGCCCGAACCCATGAGGGGACCGGCATTGGACTGGCCCTGGTGCAGGAACTGGCTAAATTACATGGAGGATCTGTCAAGGCATCCAGCGCGCTGGAGAAGGGTACCATCTTCACCGTGCTCATACCCACCGGTTCCGCTCACCTGCCCAAGGACCGCATTGGCGCCGTCCGGACGTTAGCCTCAACATCCCTGGGGGCTAACTCATTTGTAGAAGAAGCCTTGAAGTGGCTGCCGGAAGAGACGGATTTTTCCCTCAGCAACCGGCAGGCTGGCAGTGTAATCCCGGAGACTGTAATAAACACTCCTGGGTCAGAT
Source organism: Dehalococcoidia bacterium UBA3254 (assembly GCA_002362735.1). Next base: position 497 of record DEUU01000163.1, on the reverse strand, counting down.
GAGGGCAGAGTCCTGGTGGTAGATGATAACGCCGATATGCGCCACTATATCC
>DEUU01000163.1:0-159 GCA_002362735.1 Dehalococcoidia bacterium UBA3254 | reverse complement strand
GAATTTACTCAGCCGTTATTATACTGTTGAAGTTGCCGCCAACGGGCAGGCGGCCTTGGAATCCGTCCGTAAAAACCCGCCTGATCTGGTCCTGACTGACGTGATGATGCCGGTCATGGATGGGTTCGAGCTATTACATGCACTGCGAACTAATCCGGA
>DEUU01000031.1 GCA_002362735.1 Dehalococcoidia bacterium UBA3254 | reverse complement strand
GATTGCAGGTACAGGGCACCGCTAGTTCCCCATCTAGCACAGCCTCAATCTCATGCTATCTTGTATAATTACCTTTGTCAAGGTAAACTATTCCGCATGATAAAGAACAAATATCCATAATACTCGTGGTATCGGCGGTACATTTCTACCTCGAGATCTTCAGCTTTCAGTTCCTGCATGGTTTGAGTATCGCTGGCATATTTTTCTTTCAACCCGACGACTCTTTCTGCGATGGGATCGAAATAGTTCCTCCAGGCCTGTTCCGGCAAGGCGAAATGTCCGATTATCTGATATCCGGTCTCCTTTATGATCCGGAAATTACCGGATATATCCAGCATCGGAGGATAATTCAAGGCGAAATATTCTTTAATTTCAGCTGGTGGACTATCTTTAAACCATGCAAGTTCAGATACAGCTAGATATCCCCCCGGCTTCAGATATTTCTTCCAGTCCTCAAGGCCCTTTTTAAAGCCGGGGATGAATATGGCTCCTTCCGACCATATCAGATCGAAGCTTTTCTCCGGCAAATCCAGCGAAAACATAGACTGATTGATGATTTCTATTTTATCCTGAAGACCGGCTTTTCGTCCCCTCCGGTCCAGCTGGTCCAAAAACGGCTGATGGTTGTCTAACGCGGTGATAAAACCATCCGAAATGCGTGCCAATTCGAGCGTCTGCATACCCGGTCCGCAGCCCATATCCAGGATTTTTGGTTTTCCCGGCAGATCAGGTATCATTTGAAAAGCCCGGAGTGTGGACCCATTATCGCCCGGACCTTCCCGAGGATTATCTTTATGGATTTCAAAAAAGATTGACATCTCTTGCTCCCTGATTATTATCTTCCGTAATTTAAACGATAGCCCAGCCATTCCGGTAAACCGGCAGCCTGTATTCTTTCCTGGACCGCTGCAATATCGTAATCTACGCGATTCAGGATCAACGTTTTAGCTTCGCTATCATGAATTACGTAGCTGGCGCGAGGATCGTTGTCACGCGGCTGACCGACTCCGCCGGGATTGAAAATCAAGCGTTTTGGTCCCAATTCCACCTTCCTTCCGGCTTCCAGATAATTTTCGGAACACAACCGGTCGCATTCGAAAAGCAGCGGCAGATGGGAATGGCCGACCGCACAATATTTAGTTTTAAAATACCGGAGGTTTTCCTCAGCCTCAGCCGCCGAAAGGACATATTCCCAAATTGGGTCCCGCGGACTGCCGTGAACCAGAGTGAAATCGCCCTTTTCAAGTGTTAACGGCAGGCTTTCCAGGAAGCGAATATCCTCTGAATTTAAATGCCTGCCGGTCCAGTGAGAGGCCTCGGCGGCTTCCGGATTAAAATAAGATGTATCCGTTTTGCCAATAGCCGCCCAGTCGTGATTTCCCGCGACGCAAGCCGAACAGCGTTTTTGAATAATTTCAATGCACGGATGAGGGTCCGGGCCATATCCCACGATATCCCCCAGGCACCAGATTTCCTCTGCTCCTCCTTGATTTTCTACATCTTCCAGCACCGCTGTCAGAGCGGTCAAATTAGCGTGAATATCCGCCAGAATAACCCGCCGCATATGATTTACTCTTCAACCTCCCTCGCGATGACGAGTTACGGGGATCCGTGACTTACCGGGTTTGATTATAATAGTTTTTTCTAGCTTTGCAGAAAACCGTTGAGAGAACATCGGATTAGTAGTGCTTTTCGATTCCTCCAAAACCGATGATTTTATTCTGTTCAGACTTACGAATAAAGTTTTCCAATCTCTTTTTAAATTCGGCCGGTCTATCGCGAGCGCCGTCGATATAAGCGATGCGGATCCTGCGGTAGGCCGGACTAAAACTCTGATAATTTTCCCAGGCTTTTTTATTTTTTTGAATTGATTTTATAATATCCGGCGGAAATATAAACTCGTTTTTCAATACCTTCTCGATGGACTCTCTAATCGAGGGATGGATCAACCCGTTTTGTTCCAACCACTTTAATCGTTCTTTGTTGGCTTGAGAATAACCGCTGCCCGGCTTCCTCGGAGAAAAACGCTGGGCAGAAGAATGTTCATCAAACCGTTTGGACGTGCTATCAATCCAGCCGTAAGAGAGGGCCTCCTCGACAGCATCGTTATAAGAAATGCGCGGCTGTCCGGAGTCCTTATCCGGATATATCAGCCAGATTTCTATTTCTTTATTAAAATTGGCCCCCAGCCATTCCCGCCATTCTTTTCGGTCTTTAACATAAAGCGTTTTTCCGATTTTCATAGCCTACAGGCAGTATATCTTCAGTAATTTAATTTTGCAAAACACGTATTGCATCTTATAGAGCGGCTTGATAGAATCACAATACATTAGCCGGATAAAAAGAGGTGCTGCGATGATAGAATTACCGGAAGCTCTCAGTATTGCCAGCCAGATTAACAGTACAATTTCCGGGAAGAGGATTTCAAGCGTGATAACCGGGCATACTCATCATAAATTAGCCTGGTACTATGGAGATCCCGCCAAATATCCTTCCTTGCTTACGGGTAAAATCGTGGGCAAAGCCAGCGCCTTCGGCGGCCTGGTGGAAATCAAAGTCGGAAAAGCCAATATACTATTCGGTGAAGGAATAGCCGTCAGATTTCATAAACTTAACGCGCCGCGACCTCCCAAACACCAGCTATTGATTGAGTTTGAAGACCGGTCTGCCTTGAGTGCTTCGGTCCAGATGTATGGAGGCATCGGCAGCTTTCTGGATGGAGAACTGGAAAATCTTTATTATAAAACCGCGAGGGAAAAAATTTCTCCTTTCTTGGATGCCTTTGATAAAACCTATTTCGATCGTTTGATTTCAGCTTCGGGTGTTCAAAAATTAGGCCTGAAGGCTTTCCTGGCAACTGAACAGAGGATTCCGGGATTGGGAAATGGAGTTTTACAGGATATTTTATTTAACTCCAGGATGCATCCGAAAAGAAAGGTCAATACGCTTTCGGAAAACGAGAAAGATACCCTGTTTGGTTCTCTGAAGTCTACTCTTGCTGCGATGTTAGAGCAGGGAGGAAGAGACACCGAATTGGATCTGTTCGGTTGTGCCGGCGGATATCATACTCTCTTGAGTAAAAATACGGCGGGCAAACCCTGTCCTGTTTGTGCAAATTTGATCAAAAAAGAAGCCTATATGGGTGGCAGTATTTATTATTGTGAAACCTGCCAGAAGATTTAAACCGATCTGACTTGAACGATAATGAACGGGAATATCAAAAACCATGGCCTGATTCAGGACGTCAAATACATCTGGGATGCGGCCAGGGTCTTTTCATTTTGTCATTATCGGGCTTGACCCGTTAATCCAAACCATCATCTCTAGCCAGGATGTGGATTTCCGATTGGATCGGGAATGACAAAGCCTAACGTTGAAAATAAAATGACCCTGGGGATGCAGCGGGAAACGTGACACAAAGGCAGGACGTGGAATCCAGCGAGCCGGAGAGTTTTAGTTTTGATTTTCTGGACTTGCGTTTAGAAGATTAGATTAAATAAAGCAATTACATGGATTAATCCCTTAAATTGTTCAGCGTCGAGAGAAAAACAGGAATATGTTGATTGGACTGGTAGTATTCATGTTATTCGTCGCCTTAATTTTGGCCTGGTGGGAAATCCAGATTGAAGGTAAGGATGGATGGGCAGCTAAATCACCAGGCTGGAGGATCGAGAAGGGATGGCCGATGCAACTTACCGGAGGGCTGCCGGTAACAGGATACCATGTATTTATGACCCTCTTCCTGATTGCCATTGTTCATTTGCCATTATTCTTTATCAGTTGGAGTTGGAGGCTTGAGAGTTTGCTCCTTGGTTTTTACGTGGGAATGGTGCTGGTAGAAGATTTCTTATGGTTTACTTTAAATCCATATTACAGATTGAAGAATTTTAAAAAGGGGAAAATATGGTGGCACAAGCGATGGTGGGGACCAGTTCCCGCCATGTATTGGTTCCTCTTCCTGTTAGCAGCAACTCTGATATGGTTTGGAAGAACAGTAATTTAGATTTTTTATTTCGAACCGCAAACTTCTTCGCCGCATAGCGCCCGTCCTATTGTGCTGGAATAGCATTGACTGCTTTCTCAACAGCGTCACGTGGAGAAGAAGCAAAGATAATATTGCGATGCATATCATTCGGCAAAGTCCAACAATTAAGACTAATCACCGGTTTGCGTTCTGCTAACGCTATGGCCATCTCTGCCAGGGTGCCGTACTCTCCATCAAGAGCAATTACGGCTTCACCTGTTTTGACAACGATCACGTTTCTGGCAATGCCCAGACCTGTCGGGATGGCAATATCTACATAGGGGTTAGCTTCATTTCGAGAATCATGAGGTAATATGCCAATAGTTAGTCCTCCATGAGTATGAGCACCTTTGCAGACTGCCTCCATTACGCCCGAAAGTCCTCCGCAGGCCACAATAATATTTCTTTTAGCTAATTCTGCTCCGAGTTCCTCAGCCATTTGATAAGTATCCGGATTTGTTTTGCTTGCGCCAATAACTGAAATAATCATTTTATCGTATCCCTATAACGTTAAATATTAAGCAGAGAATAACATAAAGTCTGGTTTCATTCAATGAATGTTTATTTCCGAATGACAAAAATCCCGGAAAAACCTCAAGATTTAGCTTTTCAATTTACTTGATAGATAATTTAAATGAGTTAAGTCAATCATAAGTATTTATTTTAACAATCGTATACTCCTGATACAGGTGTGGTGTATACTTATAATGCACTCCTGAATCTCCCGGAAAAATTATTTTTGATCGTTTATTTAATACGAAAGTCAAAAGGAAAGAGACCTCTTAGTGGCAAAAATAGAGAAAATTAAAACCAATTTTGTTTGTCAGCAATGCGGCAAGGAAAGCCCGAAATGGTTGGGGCGCTGTCCCGAATGCCAGGCCTGGAATACCATGGTGGAGACCACCATTACTAGAACGCCTGCCAGCAAGGTATCCGTCAGAGGAGCTCCGGTCCGCAAGCTGTCCAGCATAGAACTCAAGAATGCCGACCGCACACCCTTGCCGAACAACGAGCTTAATCGGGTATTTGGTGGGGGCCTCGTGGCCGGTTCGATTTCACTTATCGGCGGCGAACCCGGCATTGGTAAATCAACGCTCCTGTTGCAGGTAGCTAACATGATCGCCGGAATACGCGGCAACGCCGTTTATGTTTCTGCCGAGGAAACTGAGCACCAGATCAAACTACGAGCCCAGCGTTTGGGGATTAACGGCGATAATCTTTATTTGATGTCGGAGACCGACCTGAGCGTCATTATTAATGAACTGGATAACTTGAATCCTGGATTCGTAGTGATCGATTCTATTCAGACGGTCGGGCTGCCGGAAGTTCCGGCGGCACCGGGCAACATTACCCAGGTACGAGAGTGTACCTTGCGTTTAATGCAATGGGCTAAAGCCAGTGAAGTGCCAGTCTTCATAGTGGGTCACGTGACCAAGAGCGGTGACATCGCTGGCCCCAGGGCGTTGGAGCATATCGTGGATGTGGTGCTCTATTTTGAGGGAGCTCCCTTTAGCTCTTACCGTTTGTTGCGTTGTGCCAAGAACCGGTTTGGTTCAACCAATGAGGTGGGCGTATTTGAAATGGTTGAGAAAGGTCTGGTCCAGGTTGAAAATCCGTCCCAGGCTTTTCTTGTGGAGCACGAAGAAAACATCGGATCCGCCATCGTACCCATCATGGAAGGCAACCGGCCGCTGCTGGTAGAGATTCAATCCCTAGCAACCACATCCTATTTCGGTATGCCGCGGCGAGTGGCAAACGGGGTGGACTATAACCGCCTCTTACTGATCATCGCCGTTTTGACCAAGAGAGCAGGACTGAGATTGGGTAATCAGGATGTTCTGGTAAATGTAGCCGGAGGATTGAAGATCGAGGAGCCTGGGGCAGACCTGTCCATAGCTCTGTCCATAGCCAGCAGTTTTTACGATTCCGCAGTGAAACCGGGCCTGGTCGCAATAGGCGAAATCGGTCTCAGCGGAGAACTTCGTTCTGTTATTCAGCTTGATCGACGCGTCAGTGAAGCCGCCAGATTAGGCTTCAAATGTTGTCTCCTGCCCCGGAGCGGGATCCGGTCAGTTCCGTCTTCGAAAGGCATTGAACTGGTCCCTGTGAGCAGTCTCAGAGAAGCAATATTCAAAGGTCTGGTTCAGGTCCGCCGCCGTTCAAAAGGTGAACATGCTGCTGAAGAACCCCCGATTGAAGAAGAACCGCCAGCAGACGAGGAGACCAATGAAAATAGCTAAATCCAGAGTGGGGGCGATTGTAGTGGCCGCTGGCGGCAGCCAGCGGATGAACGGGGTGGACAAAATGATGGCTTCACTAGGAGGAAAACCGGTGCTGGTATGGTCTGTTGAGGCCCTTCAGCGAAGCCCTCAAGTGGACCGCATAGTGCTGGTAAACAGCCAGCCAAATATGGAGCCGGTACAATGTATGGTTATCGATCAGAAATGGACCAAAGTCGCTGAAGTATGCCTTGGAGGCCGAAGGCGGCAAGATTCAGTCGCCGCTGGCTTAAAAACGCTGGGGGAATGTGAGTGGGTTATTATTCACGACGGCGCTCGTCCTTTCCTGACGGCCGATCTGATCGACCGGGGATTGGAAGCAGCCCGGGAAACCGGAGCCGCGGTGGCAGCGGTGCCCGTGATTGATACTATCAAGCTAGCAGGAAACGACCGGGTTGTGATCGAAACTCCGCCGCGCGAAAATCTCTGGGCGGTGCAAACCCCTCAAGTATTTCGTTTTGCTATAATTAAGGAAGCCTATCAGCAGGTAAAAGGCGATGTAACCGATGATGCAATGCTGGTAGAGCAGATCGGCAACAAGGTCAAGCTTTTCCCCGGTTCATATGATAATATTAAAATCACGACGCCCCACGACCTGGCGATAGCGGAGATTTTGATTACTGAGCATGGCAAATAAAATACGAATAGGCATCGGATATGATGTCCACCCTCTCGTGATCGGACGTAAATTGATATTGGGGGGCGTGGAAATCCCGTTTGAGAAAGGGCTGAACGGCTGGAGCGATGCCGACGTTTTAACCCATGCCGTCATGGATGCTTTACTGGGAGCTGCTGCACTGGGAGATATCGGCACTCACTTTCCGCCGGGTAATCCGGAATATAAGGATGTCTCCAGTCTGCTTCTGCTGGCAAAGGTAAAGCGGCTTCTGGATGAACGCCACTGGAGAATCGGCAACGTGGACGTTATGGTGCTGGCGGAAGCACCAAAATTAAAAGACTATATTGGGAATATGGTGCAGAATATCTCCAGGGTACTGGCCGTGAAGCCGGCGGATGTCAATATCAAGGCCGGTACGAACGAAAAACTGGGATTTGTAGGAAGAGGCGAGGGAATAGCTGTTCAAGCGGTTGCTCTCGTGGAGTCCACCGAAATAGAGTATAAGCTGCTTTGAGATGATGGCTACCGGATTTTTTATATTTATCCAGGTTAGAAGGCTTTTTCTCCCTGAGGGTTTGGGCTGCATCTGTCCCGGGCCCCGGCTTGAGCGGGGCATGTGACGAGAAGCAATCTAAGGGGGAGATGGTTCCATGTCGGTTTTTTCCAGAATTCGTAATGATATCAGAGCAATTTATGAGTGTGATCCGGCTGCGAACAATGTTTTTGAGATTTTATTCGCATATCCTGGATTCCATGCCCGTGAGTTTCACCGGTTTGCCCACACCCTTTACAAATGGCATATTCCCTTTTTCCCGAGATTTGTTTCGCATATCAGCCGTTTTCTGACAGGTATTGAGATTCACCCGGGGGCTAAGCTGGGGGAGGGTGTCTTCATCGATCACGGAATGGGGGTGGTCATTGGTGAGACGGCTGAGGTCGGTGACTACGTGACCCTTTATCAGGGAGTGACTTTAGGGGGTACCAGTCTCCAAAAGGTTAAACGTCATCCTACGCTGGGTAATCATGTGGTGGTGGGGGTGGGGGCTAAAGTTATAGGTGCCATCACTATCGGAGATAACACCCGGATTGGAGCCGGTTCGGTCGTGATAAAGGACTCGCCGGCCAACGCTACCATAGTCGGCAACCCCGGAAGGGTGGTGGCGGTGCGGGACCCGGGAACCGATACCGTTATGAGGCTTCCCGACCCGGTTGGTGAAAAAATTGATAATCTGGAAAAGCGTGTTTCTGATTTGGAAGAGCGTTTAGCCAGGTATAAAGGAAAGAAAGAATGAGAATCTACAATACCCTTTCCGGACAAAAAGAAGAGTTTGTTCCTCAGGATGACCAGTCAGTTAAAATGTATGTTTGTGGAGTGACGCCTTACGACAATAGCCACTTCGGCCATGCCATGAGCTACACTTTTTTTGATGTCATACGGCGCTATCTCAAATTTCGTGGTTATAAAGTTAAATATGTCCAGAATGTGACAGATATTGACGACAAAATTATCAACCGGGCGAATCAGCGCGGCATCACCACCACCGAACTGGCGGGGAAGTTTACGGACAGTTTTTTTGCCGATATGAAGGCGCTGAATATCGTACCGGCGGATGTTAGTCCGCGTGCCACCCAGGAAATTCCCAAGATCATTGAAGTGATCCAGGGACTGGTTAAGAAAGGCTATGCCTACAAAACTCCGGACGGCAGCGTCTATTTCAGGGTCACTAAAGAGGCGGATTATGGCAAGCTTTCCCACCGCACTCTGGATATGATGATGGCGGGTGCGCGGATCGAGGTTGGGGAGGAGAAGGAACATCCAATGGATTTTGCTCTCTGGAAAGCCTCTAAACCCGGTGAGCCGTCCTGGGACAGTCCCTGGGGAAAAGGCCGGCCGGGCTGGCATATCGAATGTACGGCTATGTCCCTGAAATATCTGGGTGAGACTCTGGATATTCACGGCGGCGGCCAGGACCTGATTTTCCCGCATCACGAAAACGAAATCGCTCAGTCTGAATGCTATACCGGAAAGAAACCGTTTGTGAAATACTGGATGCACAATGGATTTCTGCAAGTAGGCCAGGAGAAAATGAGCAAGTCCCTGGGAAATATGCTATCCATAAAAGATGTACTTGGCAAGCATAGTCCGGACGCAATTCGGGTCTTTATCCTCAGCTCACATTACCGCAGTCCGCTGTCGCTTTCAGAAGAGGGTTTGGAGGGAGCGGAGAAAGGCGCAGAGAGACTGGCACGAGCGGCGAATCGGGCGGATAATTCTTCTACCAGCAGTTCGATGGATGCCGGATCTTATCGTCAGCAGTTCATCGAAGCAATGGATGACGATTTCAATACCGCAAAGGCGATGGGTATTCTCTTCGATTTAGCCCGGGATATGAATCAGGAAGCAGACTCCGGACGCAGTACTGCTGAAGCGGTTAAAATATTAAAAGAGCTGGCTGGAGATGTGATGGGTTTGAGGCTTCCTTCAACAGAAAACAAGGCAGAGTCAGTTGAAGCTGCTCCCTTTATCGAGCTTTTGATAAAGACCCGCTACGATTTACGTCAGGCGAAACAGTACCAGCTAGCAGATGAAATCCGTAAAAAACTGGCTGATCTTGGCATTATTCTGGAAGATACCCCTAAAGGGACCTCCTGGAGAAGCAAGAAACAATAGAGTTAACTGCCCCAGTTCAGCAGAATTGCCAGCAAAGTTGAATATATAGCCATGAATACCGCAATGGTGAAGTAAGTGGCTATTCCGTAACCCCATGACTTCCAATTTGTAGTGCGGATGGACAACTGTCTTCCCTTCGGGATGGCCATTGGCTCGAACTCTTCGGTCTTCTCACGGTAATAATTTTCGACCTGGAGTCCATGAAAAACAAAAAATCCCCAGACCAGGCAAAGCAACAGTCCACCGCTGATAAGGGCCACGATTAAATAGGTTGGTATCTTAGTAGCGTTCGTAATCGCCAGGCCGGAAACGGCAATAATAATGGTATTTGAGGTTAACATCGCAGTGAGCCGGCTGTGGACCTGGTCGCTGCCTAATTTTCTCAGGTCGATGGCTGCTCGATAAGCATTGGTAGCTCTATTAAAATCTTCAGAGTCGCTCATTCCTTACCTTCCAATTTAATGACCTTTTAGCCGGCCTTTTCATGGCAATTTTATCATAGTCAGGTTAAGGCGTCATCGTTCCGGGTATTTTTATTTTGGCATTCCGGGCGTGTTTGAATCTAATTCGTTATCTATTGGATACCTGCTTTCGCAGGTCTGACAAAACTGGTTTTCCCGAAAATGATAAGACTACGGTGGTCGATTAATCACTTGGTCGCTATTTAAAGATCATGTTAGAATAAGTTAGGTCCTTCGCTGGTATCGATCTTCTGTAATCCGTGTGGACTGGTAAGTTCAGTTCCGGCCAATGCTGGTGAATACCAACTCGAATTACCGGGGGATGTAACAATGACCTTTTCCACATCTATTGTCGCCGATTTTGCTATCCAGCGGCAATTACCACGTTTTTAACTCCTTATTTGATAAAACTCAGCTACAAATATAGCTTTAACAGGAAGAAAGTCCTCGCTGATAAATCCTGATTATACTGTAGTAATTGCGTATTAATATAGTTGGATAACTGTAATAATACTACTTAAATTAGCGTTTTACTCTATATTTAAGTCCCGTCACTGCCGGGACCCGCTACCTTTTGCTGCCTCCTCACGCTATCCGCTTTGACCTCACTTTGAACCTTGTGGTATAAATGTCAGGTTAAAAATTAAGTTAAAACAAGTTGGTTTGGTGTCCAATTAACAAAGTGAGGGAAAAAGTTGAAAAACCTGGTAATTCGATTTGTCTTAATACTCATGATGATATTATCAACAGCCGGAATTTTCGGATCAGTGACCATCTCAGCTTCCGGTAGTTTATCCGGTTGGGCTAACCGGATCCAGCTTACTATAGACTATACCAAAGTTGCTTCCTTCCTGACTAACTTTCCGTTAATGGTCCATCTGAGCGCTGCTTCAGGATTAACCAGCGTGGACGAAACGAGTGTATTTAATACTCTGGGAACTGATAGTAAAAAGATTGCTATTACTACCGAAGACGGAATGACTCAATGCTACGCCGAAATTGAACAGTGGGACAGCGTCAGCAAACAGGCTTATATCTGGGTTAAGGTCCCTGCCATTTCCAATGCGGCAGATACGATTCTTTATTTGTATTATGATACCGCTCAGCCTGATAATACAGCTTTTATCGGAGATACCGGATCTGTTATTTCTCAGAATGTCTGGGACCCCAATTTCGTAGGTGTTTACCATATGAATCAACAGGGGAACGGCACTGACGGAGAGATTAAAGATTCAACCGTCAGGCAGCACAATGGAAAAGATGCTACGGATAGTGGTATTTGTTTTCCTGCAGCGGTCCAAACTCGTCTGGGAATTGGACAAGCCTTTAATGGAGGAGCAAATAATACCTATAATGCCCGCAACTATATAGTGGTTCCTGACCACGATGATTTTTCTATCACTACAACCGGAGCTTTGACATTCAGCGTCTGGTATAATCCGAACATTACCTTGAACTGGCCGGATAATAATACTGGTGGAGATTATGTGCATACCATCGGCAAAGGCCGTTCCGGCGGGAATTGGGAATGGGACCTGGGTTTTGGTCTCAATAATTCTTCCGTAAATAAATATCTGGGTATTATGGCTTATGAATTCAATAAATCTGGCGGACTGGGCGATGGAGTCGGTCTTGGCCCTTATTATACAGCCCCATCTGCGCATCCTGAATGGAGCCAGCATTATTCCGTAGGAGACTGGCTTTACGTCGCAGGTTCTTATGATAATTCTGCCAGAACCATGACCCTCAATGTTTATTACTGTGATGGAACTCAAAAGCTGATTGTCAAAGCACAAAGGACCAATACGGGCTGGAGTTATTTGAATTCTCCAGGAAATACAGCCGAAGCCCTTTACATCGGCTCTATTCCAAACCAATATTTTGACGGCATTCTGGATGAATTACGGATTTCCAATGGTGTACGTTCGGATGCCTGGAATGATGCCAGTTTCTACTCTGAGAGTGATCAATTGGTGACTTACCTGGCAGGGGGTTAAAAAGATTTTTAACAAGATTTAGCACGCTTTTAAGAAAGTGCGCTAAATTTAGATTAAGAATAGATTGTCAATTGAAAAAAATGCCGCCTATCAGGCGGCATTTTTGAATAGGGACTTTTTTCAGATTATTTGATCTTTTCAAGTCGGTTGGGATTATTCTTAAGGCCGTCTCGTATCAGGATAATGGCTGCCAGCGAGGTACGAAAATCAAACAGATCCCAGGGAAGAGCTTTTTTGGGTTTGGTGCGTAACCATATTTCTACGGGTAGACCGCATCCGAGTTTAACTTCCAAGTCTCTTTTAAATTCGTACCAGGTTTTATATACCACTGGCGCATTCCGTAATTCAGGCATACCCTATCTTCTCCTTATTCTTCAAGAATAGCAGTATAGAATGCAAAATTATGACATTATTTAAAGAATCGCTCAATGGTTAATTAGTTTTAATTCATCCGGGACTAAGGTCATATCCTGTTGATTGGAGATTGTACGAGATTACCTGAATTTGGAAAGGAAAAAATTGGCTATAATGAAATTATGAGCGAGAAGAAAACAGGTATTAATAATGGAAAAAACCCTATAAGCAAAATCAGGTATACGCCCGAAGTAGAAGAAGGTCCTTATTATAAAACCGGCTCTCCGGAGAAGAAGATACTGTTTGAACCGGGAGTTCCGGGAGAGAAACTGACTCTTACCGGACATGTATATGATATTAGCCTCAAGCCGCTGTTCCATGCCTGGCTGGATTTTTGGCAGGCGGATGGTAACGGTAGATACGATAATTCGGGTTATACTTTAAGAGGGCATCAATATACTAATAATTCAGGTAAATATGTCGTAGAAACGGTTGTCCCCGGCTCTTATCCCGGACGTACACCTCATATTCATATAAAAGTACGCGCAAATGACCGCAGCCCCATTCTCACCTCTCAGCTATTCATCCCCGGAATTTCTTCGAATGAAGGTGATTTCCTGTATCAAAAGGCTTTGTTGATCAAGATGGAAAATACACCGGGGGGGAAGAAGGCTACTTTCGACTTCGTCGTGGAAGTTAAATAAGATAATTTAGCCTCTATCCCTTGCTGGAGAGAAGGACTTTTTCTTTTGTCAGAGAGCGGGAGAGACCGTATGAGACGATGGAACAAAGTATGATGATTCCCATATAGATCAAAGCGAAATTTACCTCAATTCCCAGAAACCCGAGAGCATTGGCACCAAAAAGAAGGATCAGAAAAATTACCGTAAAAACCAGGTTGGCAATACGTGGATTTGAGATCACCAGCTGGACATAAATCACTATCGTCACGATAACGAATATGAGGATGGGGACCAGAATCAAAGCTGAGACGATGGCTGAAACTTCGGGAAAAACAAACCGGTGCGTATGGGGAATCACAAATCCGAAATTCATAACGATATAAGCTATGATAGCTACTCCGATACCGACCATAACGCTGGGCAGTGTTACCGCAAGAGATTTGCCCAGCCAGATTTGATTTAGACTGGCCGGGGTTGCCATGAGAGACTCGATATTGCGCCTGGCTTTATCCAGTATCACAGAATAGTTTGCGAAGATCGTACAAACAAAAATAGAATACATCATGGGCAGGACGTAGGCGATATTATTTAAAAAAGAGAAGCTGGCATTGTAAATTGTGTACGCGCTGGCGCCCTGTCGTTGAAGGTTGTTAATGAGAGCCATATAGCTGCTGATATAGCTAAAAGTTAACGCCCCCATAATGAGAATAAAGACATATGTACTGCGGCTGCGCAAGGCTTCCAGGATATCTTTACGAGCAATAATCCATATCTTATCCATATTCTACTGCTCTGCCTCTTTCACAATAGTAGTATAGATTTCCTCCAGAGATGCTTCTTGTTTGATAACCTGTTCGATACCTACGCCTCTGGAAACCAGTAGATTCACCAGATGTGGTACTCCCACTTCTTTACCTATAACAAGATTCAGGGCCCTTTCATTCTGGTCTCGTACACTGACTCCGGGCTGGTTTTTCATTTCTGTCAAAATCAAATCGCTGACCGGTTCCGTCGTCTGGATCATGATTGCTCCACGACTCATATCATGCTGCAACTTTTCCAATTCTCCGGAAAGCCGGATTTGTCCCTTGTTAATGAGAGCAATCCTGTTGCAGATACGCTGGACTTCATCCAGGTTGTGAGAGCTGAGGAGTATCGTCTTGCCTTCGTTGTTTATCATATTCAGCATGATCTGCCGGATTTCAATTTGCCCGGAAGGGTCGACTCCTGAAGTAGGCTCATCCAGTACCAGTACATCCGGGTCCGGAATGATTGCCCTGGCCAATGCCAGTCTCTGCCTCATACCCTTGGAATAGGTACCGACTTTATCTTTAGCCCGGTCGGCGAGTTCCACCAGCCTGACTGCTTTCTCTGCTTTTACTCTTGGCTGGGGTATATCGTAGAGCTGGGCGTAATAAGCCAGGTTGTCATACCCGCTCATATTGTCATACAGTCCGTCGGTTTCCAGAACAAAGCCTATTTTCCTGCGGACTTTATTGATCCTGGTATCCTGGCCTAATACAGTAACTCTACCTGAGGTGACCCCCATCAATCCCAGAATGATCCGGATGGTGGTAGTTTTGCCGGCTCCGTTAGGTCCGAGATAACCGAATATATCTCCCTGTTTAACGGTTAAATTCACATCTTTGAGAATTTCTCGACGGCCAATTCGTTTGAAAACATGTTCGAGATTAATTATGTCTGGCATTAGAATTTATTTAATAACCTCAAGCTACAAACAGTTTTGTCAGATCGCTGATGTTTTTGATTTTTTCCAGCTTGTCTACAGCTTCGATAATGGCATCCATTTTACTTTCGGAAAGGACTTTCCTGGAGTTGTTCTTAAACTTGGCGATAAGTTCCTCTTTCGAAAGTCTGCCCTTTGGATTCCAGCTGTCACCGGGAACATCCGCGGATTCATCTTTGAATGTACCCTTCCGGGTGATAACTTCAAGCGAGGTAACAGCCTGGCTGAAAATCTTGGCCGGATGACCGGTCCAGGCGGCCATTATTTTAATCACATCCGGATGTTCGAGATTGAAGACCTTTTTGGTCATTTCAGCAATTTTGGGATCTTTCAACGTTTCTTCATTTACCCAATCGGGTCCCGGCGTGAGACCGTAGACAGCGCACGCCATGGCATACGTGATGCTGTCAACTTCCAACCAGAGCTCTTTTCCGGAGTTAGCCCAGTCTGCTGCTGCTTTGAAGGTAGGCAACTCGATCAACATCGGATGGGTCCGGATAATAATTTTTTCGATATCTTCCGGTTTTAAACTTTGCTTTTTCATGATATTTTCCATCATCTTAATACCCGGATGGAACCAGCGGCAGATTGGCCAGGGTTTAAATCCGGCCTCCAGGATATACCAGTGGTTGCCCAGATCCGCCATGAATGTGTCATAATCAAACTTCGGTACCCCGAGGAGCGGCGGAAGGCCTCGGGGACCATCAAAGATCGTCTGGTCTCCGATGTATCCGTTTTGAACACACAGGGCAGTCATAACCCCGCTCATACAGAACTGGCCGGTATCTCCATATTTTTCGAAGTTCCCGGGGGGAGTGAAGGTGAATTTGGACTCGATTCCTCCGGGAGCGAAATAAACGCAAATACCCAGAGCATTCGTCATCTGTTCTTTATTGAAACCGCAAGCCTTAGCCGCCGATGCAGCTGCTCCCAGGGTATTAAAACCTGAGGCAGCATTTCCACTGACCACCACCCCTTTTTCCTTGTCCGGACTAAAAGCGGACCCGCAGAGCCCGGCCCGGGCTGCCAGGTCATAACCGAGGGCGGTCGACAAAATCACGGTCTTTCCGCTAGCTTTTACCCTTTCTCCAATACTGACGGCGGGAAACACGGGTACTCCACCGATGTGACGGTTATTATAGAGAGTCTCATCCATATCCATGATATTGGACAGTTTGGCATTGACATAGGCTGTGCTGACACTGCTCAGTTTATCTCCACTGCCGATGACGGTAGATTCCGGTTTGCCCCCCAGATCCCGGCCCAGAGATATTACTTTTTTCCCCCATGTCAGGGTATACCCTCCGAAAGCGCAGCCGATGCTGTCCAGAATCAGCATTTTGGTTTGTTCCACGACTTCAGGCGGAAGGTCCTCAAATTTTGTTTTTGTCAGAAATTCTGCCCACTGCTCAGTTAATGACATTCTACACCACTCCTTACTGACATCAGTTTTAACGATCCTGTTATTTTTGATATGGTTCCCAATCCAGAGAATTGCCTTTTTTCACAATATAGCCGAGACCGGGAAAGGGAAAATGGCTGATGAATACCAGGGCTCGGGTTTCTACCGCTCGATTTATAATCTCAGTCCGGGTGCGAATCGATTCTTCGGGGTTAAAATCCCATTGAGCCCACATATCCGGTTTAGAGAACTCTGCGATTTCATGCAGCAGGTCTCCAACGAAAATAAGCTGTTTATCTCCTGAGGAAACAATTATCGCTGAGTTACCCGGCGTATGGCCATGCGCCGGGAGAAAACGGAAACCGGGGACTATTTCTTTTTTATCTTCTACAATGATATATCGGTCTTTAATCGGAAGAATATTCCTTCGCGCGGATGGAATATGCACCGTCTCGCCGGGCAATTCCTCCCCGGGTTTCAAATTGAGACGAGGTACCCAGTATTCCCATTCTACTTTTTCCATAAAAATGTGGGCGTTTGGGTAGACTAAATTGCCTTTGGCATCGGTGTTGCCGCCCAGGTGGTCTATATGAGCATGACTGATAATAATGGTATCTACTTCGGTATTTTTTATTCCGGCAGCTTGCAGGTTCTTAAAGAGCTTACCGGAAGTAGGGTTGACTCCGGGTCCTTCACCGGTGTCAATCAGCACATTATTTTTTCCGGTCTGGACGTACAAACAGTTTACCGGCATTGGAGGATGATTGGGTATCGGAAGAGAGCCATCGCTAACAGTCGTACATTTATACTTACCCAGTTCAAATTGGTAGCTGATATTATCCATTTCGTTCTCCTTCTTAATAACTTAGGATTCATGAGGAAATACCAACTTCGGTCGATGTTCGCTTCGCTAATCAGGTGGGTTATCCGCTGTATTAACAAAATTCTAACACCTGATAGAATGAGTGTCAAAGCTAGAGAAGCTAAAAAGAAGCGCCAGCTTATTACAGT
>DEUU01000091.1 GCA_002362735.1 Dehalococcoidia bacterium UBA3254 | reverse complement strand
GCAGCCGGTGAATTAACTACGCGGGATGAGGCTTTATCTTACGTAAAAAATCGTTTATTATATAAGGAACAAAACTCACCCTGAATTACCCGTTTCATAATAGTACGGGACTAATTCGGGAATAGAAAAGTAGGGTGGTTATGCGAAGAAATACTTTAATTGTCATGATTATTTTGGTGGTGTTTGTAGTGGCAGCCGCTATTGTTTTTCCACTCAATAACGGTGCGATTTTCAATCGACCTGTACAGCTAGGCCTTGATTTAAAGGGAGGCGTTCACCTTGTTTATCAAGCCGATCTTTCCAAGGTTCCTGAAGCGGATCGCGAATCTGCAATGAATGCTGATATCACTTCTATTACTCAAAGAATAGACGTTTTTGGTGTGACTAACCCGGTGGTGCAGCGGCAGGGCAGTGATCGAATTCTGGTTGAATTACCGGGTATCAGCGATGTCGATAAAGCCAAAGCTGTAATTGGTCAAACAGCAATCCTTGAATTTGGCGAATTGGCTACTGATCCCAACGATCCGGCTATTAAACCCGAATGGAAAGATAGTCAGGGGAGAAACTGGAAGCCAGCAATCGGGACATTAAACGGCCAGCAGGTGGAATTGACCAGCGCTTACTTTGAGCAGAATACCTACGTCACGACAGATAATATGGGAAGAATCCTGCTGGAGTTTCAATGGAATTCGGATGGCAGTCAGCTGTCCAAAGAAATTACTACCAGACTTTACAACAATAACTTTGCGCCTCTGGGGATCTTCTCCGGAGATCAACCCTTAACCGGGGATGATGGCCATCCAATCGCTCCCTCTGTACGGGGAATTATTTCCGATAGGGGAGAAATTGAAGGCTTAAGCCGGGCCGAAGCCACCCAGTTGTCATCTTTGCTTAATCTGGGTCGCCTCCAGGTTCCTTTATCTCCAATTTACGAACAGACTGTTTCTCCGGTCGCCGGGGCTAATTTTGTCGATCTTGCTTTCAAAGCGGCCATTATCGGTCTGGTCCTGGTCATGATTTTTATGATGATCTACTATCGCCTGCCAGGGGTTCTGGCAGCTCTGGCATTATTATTCTATGCTTGCATTAACCTGGCGATTTATAAGATGTGGCCTGTTACTCTGACCCTGGCCGGGTTAGGAGGTTTCATTGCTTCTCTGGGTATGGCAGTCGATGCCAACATTCTGATATTCGAAAGGATGAAAGAGGAAATGCGGGCAGGTCGTACTGTTGGAGCGGCGATTGAAGCCGGTTTTAAACGCGCCTGGTCAGCCATCTGGGACTGTAACATTACTACCTTCATCGCCTGTATCATCATGATCTGGCTGGGTAGCAGCGTAGTAGCCAGCGGACTTGTCACCGGCTTTGCCGTAACGCTCTTTATCGGTGTTGCGGTAAGCATGTTTACTGCAATTACGGTCACGCGCACTTTACTCAGACTATTCGTTGGGACCAGTCTGGTACAAAAGATTGGTTTATTTACGACTATAGGTGGAAAATAAAAAATGAACATCGTAAATCGAAGATTATGGTATTTCATTCTGGCCGGTGTACTGGCTGTTGTCTGTATCGTTTCATTAGCTACGATAGGTCTAAAATCCGGCGTGGAATTCAGCAGCGGTTCTATCCTGAATATCTCCTTTGAAAAACCGGTAGACGAGAGCTCTGTCGCTCAGGAAATGAGTAATCTGGGGTACAAGGGCGCTGTCATTCAGACGGCCGGCAACGCCGGGACGGATTTCATTATTCGTATCAACGCTACTAATCTGAACGATGCCACCAAGAACCAGTTAACCAGCGCCGTGGCTTCGACGTTAGGCCCTTTTAAGCTAAATGAATTTGATAACATCTCTCCCCAGATAGCCTCTGAAACTACCCGCAATGCGGGTATCGCCGTGGTCGTTGCTGTCCTGGCAATGCTTCTCTATATTGCCTTCGCTTTCCGCAAAATGCCGAACCCATTCAAATATGGCGTTTGCGCTGTCGTAGGTCTGGCTTTTGATTTACTTATTGGTCTGGGAGTGTTTTCAATTCTTGGATCTATTCGTGGCTGGCAAATAGATTTGATGTTTGTAACCGGTATCCTGGCTATTCTTGGTTATAGTATTAACAATACCGTCATCGTCTTTGATCGAATCCGTGAGAATACTGCGCGCGGAATTAGTCCGGACATCGAAACAGTGGCGAATGTCAGTATTGTTCAGACTCTGGGAAGATCATTCAACACCAGTTTAACCACCCTATTTACACTCTTAGTTCTGGCATTATTCGTCGGCGCATCAATTCAGAACTTTGTTATCGTCCTGATTATCGGAACTGTCTCGGGCGTTTTTTCTTCAACTTTCCTTTCTCCGGAATTGCTGGTTGCCTGGCAAAAGAAAGAATGGGGTAGTTTCTCAAGGAAAACGGATAATGGCCTTATGGAGGCTAAAGCCAAAAGCTAAAAATTTTAGCTTCGATTTTTTGACAGAAAAAGACGGCGAGTCTGCAGACTCGCCGTCTTTTTCTGTCACTCGGATTAACTTACAGACTTGCCGCAATCATCTTGTCCTCAATATTCGCAATCAGTTTCTCAACTTCCTCCGGGTCGTTACAGAAAGCATAGACGTTTTCTGTGCTTATCACCCCATCTTTGTGCAGGCTGACCAGGGCATGGTCCAGAAGTTGCATTCCGATACGTGTATTGGTGCGTATTGTGTTTGGCAACTGGTGTATTTTTCCCTCACGAATGAGGTTTCTCACAGCGGAATTGGCCAGCATGATTTCAACCGCCGGTACCCGGCCTTTACCTCCAATTTTCGGTACCAGCGCCTGGCACATGATGGCAATTAGTAAGGAAGCTAAACGGGTCTGAGCCAATGACCTTTCATGAGGAGGAAACATATCTATAATACGCTCGATAGCCTGATAGGTGCTCGGAGCATGGCCTGTAGTAAGTACCAGGTGACCGGTTTCCGCAATCGTCAGAGCTGCTGCGGCTGTTTCCAGGTCTCGCATTTCTCCTACCAGTATCACATCCGGGTCTTGCCTTAGAACGTGCCTTAAAGCTTCATTGAAAGAATGCGTATCTCCGCCTAATTCCCTCTGCGTAATGCTGCATTTTTTACTTGTATAAATGTACTCGATGGGATCCTCGATGGTTACAATGCGCCGGCTCTCTTTTTTATTTAAATAGTCAATCATCGCTGCTAATGTTGTGGACTTACCGCTTCCCGTTGGCCCGCTAATTACCAGCATTCCGCGCGGTTTCAAAATTAAATCCTTGCATAATTCGGGGATATGCAGACTTTCAATGTCCGGAATCGAATTTGCAATCAACCTCATAGCCAGACTGATAGTGCCGCGTTGCATTGCCGCATTACAGCGGACGCGGACCAGGTCTATTACAGAGTATCCGAAATCCAGTTCCAGATTTTTAAAAAATTCCGCTCTCTCCACTTCAGTGGTAATCTGGTTAAAGGCATACTGCATATCCTCCGCAGTCAACACCGATCCATCTGTTGCCGGTACTAATTCTCCATGGAGTCTCAGCATGGATGGGCTTCCAACCGTCATATGCAAGTCGGAAGCACCTCTATACTTAGCGATTCGAATCAGGGCTACAACATCCATATTGCTCATTTTTCCCTCTTAAATGTTAACGTGAATTCTATCGGCGCTGACTGAGTAGAGTCCGATTCGCTCTCTACCTTCAGGGAAGAGATAGTAGTTTCCACAAACCTTTCGCTGAGATCGAGTTGTCGGGCGTAATTCAATATCACCTGGGCATAAGCATACACGTTTTGCCGGTTGGGAGCGGACCCCTGAATTGTCATCAGGCCATCAACTTCCGAAATGCCGGTTAAGTTGATATTCGGCACCAGTTTGCTTAGAGTAATTTGCAGGTCTCCGTTGACCTGTTCTTGATGGGTATCGATAAAGTCGTTGGCAAGCTTGAGGTTTTCATAGGAGAGTTTTAAACCTGCAGCTTTACTTTCCAGATCAGCAACTTCTTTCTTTAAAGCAGCTTTTTGTGTATTTTTTTGAAGTATCATTTCGTTGGTGATATTCAATTGGCTTTGCATTGACTCTATATTCGTTGACGTGTTTTGCATCAGCATTAGCATGGGTACTACTACTCCGGCTACTGCCACGCCTCCTGGAATACCTATTACCTTGGTCATAGACATAGGCTTGGGATGATAAGGGGCTGGTAATACGTTTAGATTGGAGATCGGAAACGCATTATCCCGGTTGAGGGTTGAAATATTGGTAGCCATAGCGATGTTGACCATATAGCGGGTTGTTTCCATCTGGTCCGGACCTTTCAGCGTTGGAGGCAGTATCTTTACGGGATGTCCTATCACTGTTGAGAGGTCGCTCTGTAGTTCGGTTTTTTCATTCATCTCTCCTGAGACAAATACAGGTACTTTAGCATCTAACGGGTTCTCCGGATTGTTAGTGTCGAAAAACTGAATCGTGCGGCTCATATCACCGGCTATCATTTTCAATTTTTCTTCCCAGGTGATCTCTTGATTTGGAAAAGCCATCGTTCTCACCGGCTGAGGTATTCCGTTATTCATCAGGACGATGTCGAACTCTGTCGGTTGAACGTCTACCAGTATGGCCGTGCTCTCCGGAAGGCATTTTGTTAGAATCAGGGGTTTGATAGCCATCCTTGAAGGTTCCAACCCGGCCTGGTGTAAAGTCTCAACCAGTGAGTCTGCCGCCTTGCGTGGCGTTGTCACCATGAAGACCTGGATTTTTCCTTTGGGGCTGGGAAGAATGCGCCAGGTCAGGTAAAGCTGGTCAAGTGGTACTGGCAGTACCCTTCTGGCTTCTCTGGCTACGGCTTCTGCCACCATCGCTTTTGGTAAATGGGGGAGTGCAGCAGGACGGGTAAGAGAATGCATGCCACTATAGCCCAGGATCACTTTTTTGGTCCTGACATCCTGGCCTTTGAGAAGCTGAGTGATCTTGGCGGCAACTTCCGCTTCTTGAACTACCACTGCTCCCTTTACCAGTCCTGGCTCGAGCTTTAAATCTGCCCATTTCTTAACCCGTTGCCCTTTGGCGACCAGTAAACGGATGCTAGAATCATCGATATATAGTGTAACCGTATCGTTCCACATCGTTATTTATCCTTATAATCATAAATTACGAGGCTTATTCCTATATTCGGCAGAACCGCCACCGCAGGTTCGGCAGTCGTTGGAGTGTCTGAGGGGGCGGGAGTACCAGAAGGTGTTGGGCTCGCTATTGGCGCCGGTGTCGGGGGCGGGATTTCAATTTGCACTACCTTTACGATACTGGTTGGGAATTTTTCGCTTAGACTGCTGGCAAATGCCGCCAGGCTGTTAACGTCTCCTGACGCCTGAATATTAAAAGACAAGGTGTCGCAATTAGTCGCTGCGATGACTTCCGCACCCGAACCCGGAGACGTAATTTGATCTATGGTTACGCCATATCCTTTGGCATCTTCCAGGATGATGTTGGTAGTATCAATATTATCCTGTGAGTACACCAGATTCATCTTGGCGTCCGCTATTTGCGAGTTATATCTTTGAATTTGCTGGTTGACCTGGTCTTTTTTGACCGGGAGATCATCATCGTTAAATGAAGCCAGCTTCATTTTAGCCTGATCCAATTTTGTCTGCATTTCTCGCATCTCTTTGTTTTGCTGAGCAGAGAGAAATCCCAGGCTTACTGCAGAAATAATCAGTATACCGACGACTAAAAATATCAAACTTGTTTTACTTATTTTCACTAATCATCACCCCCGAAAAGTAATTCCGTAAGGTCTCTCCCCTTACCCAAAAAATGAAAACTTATTACGTATTACAACTTCATTACTCCCTAGATTCCCTGGTTATACATCGCGTACATCGCAGACACCAGAGATAAAGCCATGATGCCTACTACCAGCCCTATCACTACCGTCATGATAGGTTGAATCATTCCGATCAGAGATTTGGTTTTATCTTCAGCCTCCGCTTCATAACTTTGTGCTACGGAAAGCATGGTGCTGTCCAGGTTGCCGGTCTCTTCACCCACTCTCACCATCTGAACCATCATCGGTAGAAAAACCGGATGTTTAGTCATCGGGCGGGACAGACCTTCCCCTCCCAGCATATCATCCCGGATACTCATCAGCGCCTGGGATATTACCTTATTGCCGCTGCTTTGAATTACCAGAGGCAATATTTCTGTTAAAGGCAGGCCGGCTTTAAAGAGTACCGAAATGTTCCGACAGAGACGTCCTAATTCGTTGAGATGATTAATGCGGCCCATCAAAGGAAACTTGAGAGATATTTTGTCCCACTGAAATCTGCCAGCCGCAGTTTTAATATAAATTACACCTACCACAATACATAGTGCTAAAGCCAGAAGGATGAACACCCCGTAAGCTCGTAACTGGTCCCCCACAGCCAGCATGAATTGCGTCATGGCTGGCAGCTTGACGTTTAACGAGGCATATAGACTATTGAAAGCCGGGAAAACGAATACTACCATTACCGCAACCACGATGACAGCTACGATAAGAGCAATGATGGGGTAAGTCATCGCATTTTTAACGCCTTTCCGGGAGTTGACCTGTTTGTCGAGGTGGTCTGCCGTTTGTCTCAATATGTTTTCCATGCCTCCGGTCTGCTCGCCGACTTTGAGAGATTGGCAATGGATTTGAGAAAATACCTCAGGATGCTTTGCCATTGCTACGGAGAGCTGGTTTCCGGCACGGATTTCTTCAATGATCTCTCCCAGCACTCTTTTAAACAGCCGGTTGGTAGTTTGCGCTTCCAGCAGTTCAATGGCTGATACAATGTTTAAACCGGATTCAATGAGCAGCGCCAGCTGGCGGTAGAACAGAATAATATGAGTTGGTTTCACCGGAGAGAGACGCAACAAAAACTTATCAAGCGTAGGGAATGACGCTATCTCTTTTAGATTAATGATTTGATAACCGGCGAAATCCAGCAAACTGGCGGCATGTTCCTGGTTCTTGGCTTCCAGTTTACCTTTTACAATTTCTTTACTTTCATTATAAGCAACATATGCGTAAACGATTTCAGCGACCTCCTTTACTCCATGGCAAAAGCATTGCGCAGGACTTCGGACGGAGTAGTCTGATTAGTTTTTACCTTGCACATTCCATCTCTGAGCAATGTGACCATTCCCTCTTTTAAAGCTTCATTCCGCAGTTCAGCCGTTGTCGTTCCCTTGGTCAACATGGTCCGTATTTCATCGGTCATGCGGAGAATTTCAAAGATACCCATTCTGCCTTTGTAACCGGTCTGGACGCAGGACTGACACCCTGCGCCATAAAGAAACTCTGACCTTTCATCCCGGGCTTCTTTGGTGTATATCATCTGCTCCAATAATGACACTCTGACCGAGCGGGCGCATTCGGGACAAATGCGGCGTACCATGCGTTGGGCGATAATCCCGGCCAGTGATGATGCCACCAGAAAAGGCTCTATTCCCAGGTCCAGCAGACGGAAAATCACGCCTACGGCATCATTCGCATGAATAGATGAAAGGACCAGATGTCCGGTTAAGGCTGACTGAACAGCGATGTTGGCGGTTTCTGCATCTCGGATTTCACCGATCAGTATCACATTCGGATCCAGACGGAGTATTGAACGGAGCCCTGCGGCGAATGTCATTCCGGCTTTTACATTGACTTGAATCTGATTGATATTTTTGAAACGGTATTCTACCGGGTCCTCAACAGTGATGATATTCCGGCCGATGCTGTCCAGACAGTTTATTGACGCATACAGGGTAGTAGTCTTGCCGGCGCCGGTGGGTCCGCTCACCAGTATCATCCCATAGGGTACTTTAAGCATTTTTTCAAACATCGAAAGGGAATCACTGGAAAAACCCAGCTCAGGGAGAGTCATGGTGGCGCGTGCTTTATAAAGCAGTCTCATGGCAGCAATTTCTCCGTAGACCGTGGGCGTTGTGCCAACACGGATATCGATTAGTCTGCCTTTAGCTTCCACTGAAAACTGGCCATCCTGGGGCCGATGGCGGTCGGCGATGTTCATGTTCGCCAGCACTTTGATGCGGGAAATTAGAGGTACTGCAGTCGCTAAAGGTAACGAAATTGCATCGTGCAAAGTGCCATCTATACGGTAACGCACCCGGAGTTTATCTTCCTGGGGCTGAAGATGAATATCCGAAGCTCGGGCTTTAACTGCTTCATCGATGATCAGGATTAACGCTTGAGCTACCGGAGCGTCGGTAACCGTTGTGAGCTTGATATGATCAGTTTCGTTTTCATCAGAAAGGGAGATATGCGAGACTTGCTTTTCAAGCTCAGTATATGATTTGTAGTTGAAATCAATCGCTTCCTGAATTTCCTCAACAGCTGCCGCTCGAGGTTCAACGCGTAAATGGCTTTGCGAAGCCAGAGCTTCCAGAGCAAAAATATCTGAAGGATTCACCATGGCTACCGTCAGCGTATTTCCATTAACTGCTATCGGTATGGCGCTGTATTTTCGTGCCATATCTTCAGGAATTAAGGTGATTGCTTCCGGCTGCGGGAATTGCTTTTTTAAATTTATACTTTGCTCGACCATATCTGCCTTGTACTCTCCGGAAAGGAATATCAGAATGCAGATTTAATCTTATCTAGCCTCAATCTCAATAACAATAGCAAAATAGTCATGGAATTACTTACTTAAGTCATAGGAATCTATTTAAGT
The DNA here is from genome assembly GCA_002362735.1 of Dehalococcoidia bacterium UBA3254. The sequence goes on along the minus strand of DEUU01000091.1, from coordinate 9,231 downwards.
CTAATCAGCGGCAAAGTTATGTCAGTAAGTTTGTAGATATTTCTAAAACCGAGTATAATAGGCGCTGTGTTTTGGACACAGTAGACTTATGACTAAAGTATAGGTTATAATTTGCAAAGCGAGGCGGATGTAAAAAGCATCCGCCTGAGCCGAAAAGGAGGCTGATACTTGGGAAAGATTAATGTAGCGATTATCGGGGTTGGCAATTGTGCTTCATCGTTAGTCCAGGGGGTCTATTATTATCGTAATGCAAAAGATAACGAGTTTGTACCCGGCCTGATGCACGTTAATTTGGGAGGGTATCATATTAGTGATATAAATTTTGTGGCGGCCATTGATATTGATAAGAACAAAGTTGGGAAAGATCTATCTGAAGCCATCTATACTCTTCCCAATAATACATATAAATTTAGCGAAGTCCCCCCTTCCGGGGTAAAAGTAGTGCGCGGTATGACTCATGACGGACTGGGTAAGTATCTTTCTCAGGTAATTCAGAAGGCTCCTGGTCCTACCGCAGATATTGTGAAGATTCTCAAAGAAACAAAGACAGATGTTGTTCTAAACTATTTACCGGTCGGCAGCGAAGAAGCCACCAAATGGTATATCGAGCAAATTTTAACTGCTGGCTGCGGTTTAGTTAACTGCATCCCGGTTTTTATAGCCCGTGAAAAATATTGGAGTGATCGCTTTGCCGAGAAAGGATTGCCGGTGATTGGCGATGATATCAAATCCCAGGTGGGGGCGACTATTGTTCATCGTGTCCTGGCAAAGTTATTCGTTGACCGCGGAGTGAAGGTTGAAAAGACCTATCAATTAAACTTCGGAGGCAATACCGATTTTCTGAATATGCTGGAAAGAGAACGTCTCGAATCTAAGAAAATCTCCAAGACCGGCTCGGTGACATCTCAACTGCCTTATAAAATGAATCCAGACGATATCCATGTTGGTCCGAGTGATTATGTTCCTTTCTTACTGGATCGTAAATTCTGCCATATCCGTATGGAAGGGCGTACTTTCGGGGATGTGCCGTTGCTGGTAGAGGCTAAACTGGAAGTTTGGGATAGCCCCAACTCCGCCGGCGTGGTGATCGATGCTATCAGATGCTGCAAACTGGCCTTAGATAAGGGGCTAAAGGGGTCTCTGACGGCACCTTCATCCTATTTCATGAAATCTCCTATGATTCAGTACTCAGACGATGAGGCTCGTCGATTAACTGAGGAATATATCAAAACCAACGCGCTGACCACCGAGAAGAAAGAGAAAGTAGAGAAGCCTCGTCCTGCCAAATAATGTTGTAAAATTTGATGGGAAGGGATTCAGGCAAGGCGGATGAAAATAGCGCTGGTTTCACCTTATGATTTTTCCTATCCGGGTGGGGTGGTACGTCATATTTCTAGCCTCGAATATTACTTCACCCGAATGGGCCATGTAGTTAAAATCATTGCTCCGGCATCCGGAACCGTAACGGGTTACGGTGACCGGTTTATCGCGATAGGTACACCCCGTCCGATTCCTACCAGTGGTTCAATTGCCCGCATTACGATATCTTTGAACCTCACCAACAAGGTTAAGGCTGTCCTGGAAAAGGAGAAATTTGATGTGGTTCATCTTCATGAACCGCTCGCTCCAACCTTATGTTTCACCGTCCTCCGCCTGTCTCGTTCTCTTAACATCGGGACCTTTCACGCTACCGAAAGCAAACCCAGTTACCGGTGGACGAAGCCTTTCCTGGTGAGAGGCCTCTATAATAAATGGTTTCAAAAACTCGATGGAAGAATAGCGGTTTCCAAGCCCGCGATGGACTTTATCAACAAGCACTTTCCGTCCACCTATGATATCATTCCTAACGGCATTGATTTGAATCACTTTTCGCCGGAAGTGCCTCCACTGCCTCAATTTCAAGACGGCAAGACTAATATCCTTTTCGTCGGCCGGCTCGAAAAACGGAAAGGTCTGGAATATCTTCTCAAAGCTTACCATTTGCTTAAGCCGGATCATCCGGATTGCCGTTTGATCATCGTCGGGCCGGGGACCCGGATGAGAGGCAAATTTGAAAAAGATGTGGCTCAATATAATCTGCCGGATGTCATTTTTACAGGCAATGTAGACTATCGGGAATTGCCCCGGTACTACCGGACGGCAGATATTTTCTGCGCTCCGGCTACGGGACATGAAAGCTTTGGGATCGTACTTCTGGAAGCTATGGCTACCGGGAAGCCGGTCGTCGCTTCTAATATTTCCGGGTATGCCAGCGTTATTTCGGATGGCGACGAAGGACTCCTGGTGCCGCCAAAGCAGGAAGTCCCTCTGGCCCAGGCCATTTCCCGTTTAATGCAGGACCCTTCACTTCGTTTTCAAATGGGAGAAAAAGGAAAAACAAAATCGGTCAATTATGGTTGGGAAAAGATCTCAACCAAGGTCATGGACTACTATACCCGTACTTTGATTTCCAGGTCGGTCCGTGCGTGAAAGAGGCTATTTTGGAGCCTGGTGAAGCATCCCAGGGTACAGGAAAAAATTGAGAACGGTGAAATAGGGGGCTTAAGATTTCAACTAATAGTGTTTCATCAGTGCAAACAACAGCCGCCAGACTGCAGGTTTTTCGCCGGGCGATAGCGGCTCATATTACACAACCTGTAGTGGCATTATTAGCTAAAACCTCCATTACACCGAATACGGTGACCTGGATAGGTTTTCTTCTAATATTGGGAGCCGCCTCTCTGGTCGGTCTCGGTTATCCATTTGCCGCGGGTTGGGTAGTCTTGATTTCCGGATTTTTTGATATCATTGATGGAGCTCTTGCTCGCCGCACAAACCGGGTCAGTCGTTTTGGGGGAATTCTGGACTCCACTCTGGACCGCCTTTCGGAAGCTATCATTCTCATCGGAATAATGGTTTATTTTCTGTTTCATTCCGGGTCTGACCTGGTGCCCTGGATAGTCATTCTCATTGGCATCGCCATGATTTTTTCTTTTATGGTAAGCTATATCCGATCGAGGGCGGAAGCGGCTGGTATTGATTGTCAGGTGGGAATATTTACCAGGACCGAGCGAGTAATTATACTGGCGCTGGGCCTTTTAATTACCTTTAATTTGGCGATTATCATTGCTCTGATCATTATTGCCTTGTTGAGTATTGTGACTGTGATTCAAAGGCTGGCTTATGTTTATCAACAGACGAGGAAGGAAAAACGATGACTGCAATTGCGGTAGTAGGGGCCCAGTGGGGTGATGAGGGAAAAGGTAAGATCGTAGATATGCTGGCTGAACAGGCCCGGCTCGTGGTCCGTTATTCAGGTGGCGATAATGCCGGACACACCGTCATTAATGATTCCGGCGAATATAAATTGCACATTATCCCTTCGGGTATTTTTTATTCTCATACCAAGTGCATCATAGCTAACGGGGTTGTCATTAATCCAGCCGTATTGTTAGGCGAAATGGACAATCTTCAGAAACGAGGGGTGGATATTAGCCGTCTTTACATCAGTGACAGGGCTCATTTGATTATGCCGTATCACATTTTGCTGGATGGATTGGAAGAAGAAGCCCTCGGAGGCAAAGCCGTAGGGACGACCCGTAAAGGAGTGGGTCCGGCATTTACCGATAAAATCGCCCGGTTAGGCATCCGGGCAGGTGATCTCCTGGATCGGAAAGGTTTTTTCAACCGGCTAAGCCTGGTCCTGGAACGTAAAAATTTACTTCTGACTCGAGTTTACGGCGTTGAGGCTTTATCGCTGGAAGAAGTCTATCAGCAGTATTGCCGGTATGGGGAACGGCTGACTCCCCATATTCGTGAGACTACTTCGATGCTGGATGAGGCCTTAAAGAATAAAGATTTAGTCTTGCTGGAAGGCGCCCAGGGGGTGCTTCTTGACCCGGATTTTGGTACTTATCCATATGCTACTTCCTCTTCGCCAGCGGCTGGGGGCGCCTGCTCCGGTTCCGGAATCAGCCCTGTCTATCTTAATAACATCCTGGCGGTTTTTAAGGCCTATTGTACACGGGTGGGTGGCGGCCCGATGCCTACCGAGCTTAAAGATGGAGTTGGAGAAGCAATTCGTCAATGCGCCCATGAATTTGGAACGACTACCGGGAGACCTCGCCGCTGTGGTTGGTTTGACGGCGTGGCTGCCCGTTTCAGCAGCCGGATAAATGGATATACCGGCATTGCTCTTACCAGGCTGGATGTGCTGGACAACTTCCCCAGATTAAAATTCTGTGTCGCTTACAAGCTGGATGGCAAGACGGTTGAGGAGTTTCCCGGCAACATCGCCGACCTGGAAAGATGTCAGCCGGTCTACGAAGAAATGGACGGCTGGATGAAGCCGATCAGTGAGATCCGCCAATACGGACGCTTACCCCTGGAAGCTCGACTTTATATCAAACGCCTGGAAGAGCTCTGCGGCTGCCGCGTCAAGCTGGTCTCTGTAGGCGCCAAACGCGAGCAGACCATTATCCGATTCCCCATCGTTTAAGGTATTTTCATCCATTTGCTATGGGCGTCATCCCATTGTATTCCGGCTGAAAATGCTTTAGAAGGGTCTCCATCTACTCCGGTGATGGTTATCTGGCCGGCATTATAGTCTAAAGTATAATCGTATGAAACAGGGTTCTGGGCGTAAGGTGTTACTGCTGCGGATACCTCGGTCTCATCCATATCCCCGGAGATTGGATTACCGTCAGCCTGATAAGCAGCTATGGCTGTTTGGACGGAGGCGAAATCGGTATTGGCGGCTTCGACCTTGCCCTTGCCGATGGACTTGGTCACATTGGGGATGGCTACCCCTGCCAGGACCCCCAGAATTCCAATTACCACGATTAACTCGATCAGGGTGAAACCTTTCTGGCCGTATTTAAATTGTTTGAAAAATTTCTTCAACATCTTGACCTCCTTGATAAGATAACCTATTCTAGCTTACCATACTGTCAGAAGCGTTCAATCACTCTTTAGTCATCCTCTTATGTCGCCAAATTGTCCTATCCGGTCCCTTGTATAACGGGATAAAAAAGGAAAGGCTTGCCCTTAACCGGCAAGCCTTTCCTTTGGTTACTTTATTTTTTATTAGATCAATATTTCAAATTTATTTAGATGCCCATTTGCCGGCAAGCCACTTTAAGCCGGCTGTATCAGATGCAGAACCAGCGCCATCTACACCAGCGATCGTAATGGTACCAGCAGCATAGGTCAGGGTATAAGCATACATCAGAGCGTTCTGCATGAAAGGCGTTACCGCCGCTGTAACAGCTGCAGCATCCATATTAGCACTGATTGTGTTACCATCAGCCTGATAAGCAGCGATAGCGGTCTGAACGGTGGCAAACTCGGTATTGGCGGCTTCGACCTTACCCTTGCCAATAAATTTGCTCACGTTGGGGATGGCTACTGCGGCCAGCACGCCCAGGATTGCGATTACAACCAGTAACTCGATCAGGGTGAAACCTTTCTGACCATACTTGAATTGCTTGAAGAATTTCTTTAACATTTCGTCCTCCTTGTTTTTCCTTTTTATTTTTCTATTCTTAAGCTTTAATTAATTTCAGGCGACATATTCAACTTTATCACACCTGCAGAGGCATACAATCACCTTTAGGTCATACTATTCATATGAGTAAAAAGTCCTATATGGTCTCAGTTTGACTTAAAGGGGGAAAATCTTCACAATATAAACTAATATATGGAGACTTATTTCATAGTACTATTCGGCTTGCTGGGGGTCTGTTTCGGCAGTTTTATTAACGTCTGCGTCGACCGCTTGCCCGCCGGCGGGTCTTTGACCTCCCCACCCTCCCACTGCGACGGCTGTCAAAAAAGGTTGTCCGCTCTGGAACTGATCCCGGTCTTCAGCTATATCATATTGCGGGGACGCTGCCGCCGGTGCGGTGCGAAAATTCCTCTCCGCGTCCTCTGGGTGGAGTTGGGATGCGGGTTATTCACCGCCTTCCTTTTCTGGTATAAAGGTCTGACTCTGGACTTCGTCTTTATTACTTTATACTCTTATGTCTTTATCGTGATCGCTTTGATCGATCTCCGCCACCAGTTAATTTTGAACAAAATCGTCTATCCATCACTTATCGCTGCCTTGATTATTGCCCCCTTTTTCATTAAGACCGGAATAGTGCATTCGGGTATTACCAGCTATGGCATTGTCAATGCTTTGATCGGCGGGGCGGTTGGTTTTTTCTTCCTTTTGATACCCGCCCTGGTCACGAGGGGAGGAATGGGATTTGGGGATGTGAAAATGGCAGCTTTGATTGGACTCGCTACCGGTTTCGGTGAAGTCCTGGTTGCGGTACTGGGAGGAGTTATCCTCGGCGGTCTGACCGCCATTTTTCTCCTGGTCTTTCGTCTGAAAAAGAGAAAAGAAGCGATTCCTTTTGGTCCTTTTCTCTCGATCGGCGCTATCATCACTCTCATCTGGGGCACCCAGATTCTTAACTGGTACCTGGGTGTTTTTACACGGTAAATTTATTGTAGCCTCATCTCCTTCCTAAACACCAGACTCCTGGCTCCTGACTCCAAACTACGTACTTGACAGGCTGGTTTTCGTTATGGTAATCTAGAACATCAGTTGGTAAAAAAGAGAGAAGCCTTTAATGACCCTGAATAAAAGAATGGAGCAGATGGAATTCATCTTTACCTGGCGCACTCGATGCGCTTGGGGGTCAGGCATGGCGATTCTTTTAGACTAATTATATCTACAGGAATATTTTAAATACCTCCCCAGGCGGGAGGTATTTTTTTTATGGAAAAAATCGAGAAGATGATGACGCAGACAAATAAAATAGAGACTATCCCCCAGATCATCCGGAACAACTCCATAAAATGGAGCAACCGCACCGCTATGTGCATGAAACGTTTTGGTATATGGGAAAGATATTCCTGGAAAGAATATCTTGATCAGGTTAAATATTGTTCTTTAGGATTGATCAGTCTGGGTTTGCATCCAGGTGATGTTGTCTGTATTATCGGGGATAATGAACCGGAGTGGTTCTGGGGTGAATTTGCTGTTCAGTCTGCCGGAGGTGTCCCAACGGGCATCTTTGTGGATTGTATCCCCTCTGAAGTGAAATATATCGCTACTCATTCCGATGCAAAGTTCGCCATCGTCAACGATCAGGAACAGACAGATAAATTTCTCGAAATCAAGGAAGAACTGCCGCTCTTGAAAAAAATTATTTTCTGGGACCCTAAAGGGCTGCGGAATTATGATGATCCTCTCCTTGCCAGTTTTAATGAAGTGATTCAAATGGGCCGGGAGTATGAAAAAACTCATCCCGGTCTGTTCGATGAAAATCTGGAAAAGGGAAAACCATCCGACGTAGCCTTTATTTACTATACTTCCGGTACGACGGGCCTCCCGAAAGGCGCTATTACTACCCATCAAGCCCTGATTACAACGGCGAAAGATTTTGTGATGCGCTATCCGCTGTCAGCAAAAGATAACCTGATATCGAACTTTCCGGCTGCCTGGGTGGGAGATAGCTATTTCGGGACGATCCCTCATCTGTTGACCGGTGCTGTCCTGAATTTCCCGGAAGAGCCGGAGACCATTGCTGAAGATACCCGCGAAGTCGGCCCTAATTTTGTGATCTATGGACCCCGGCAGTGGGAGAGCCTGGTTAGCGATATCCATGTGAAAATAATTGATACCAGCGCTCTAAAACGTCTTACCTACAACCTTTTTATGCCGGTAGGTCATAAAATGGCAGATCTTCAATTTGCGGGAAAAACGCCGAACGTTTTATTGAAGATAGCTCATGCGGCAGCATACTGGAGTTTATTCCGGCCTTTGAAAGACAAGCTTGGTTTAAGTCATGTCCGCTTTGCCGTAACCGGAAGTTCTGTTCTGAGTCTGGATACCTTCCGCCTTATTCACGCTCTGGGGATCGAGCTGCGGCAGGTCTATGCCAGCACGGAAGCCGGATTTATTTCCTCGCATAGCAACGGTGAAGTAAAGTTTGAAACCGTTGGCCGCCCCGCCCTGGGGACGGAAGTCAGGCTGACGGATGAAGGCGAGCTGTTGGTTAGAAGCAATTGTATGTTCACCGGCTATTTGAAGAACGAGAAAAAAACCTGCGAGACATTTGTTAACGGCTGGTGTCACACCAATGACGCAGTGAACATAGATGAAGAAGGGCATCTTGTCTTTCTTGATCGTTTGGAGCACCTCGGTGTGCTTAGCTCCGGCGTGAAATATGCTCCGCAATACATCGAAGGACGCCTTCGCTTCAGTCCTTATATTAAGGATGCCATGGTCGTAGGCGGCAAAGATAAGTCCTTTGTTTCTGCCATTATCAATATCGATTTCAGTATGGTGGGGAAGTGGGCAGAACGTAACAAGGTACCCTATACGACCTTTGTTGATTTATCTCAGAAATCCGGCGTGGCGGACCTGGTGCGCAAGGATTTAATGCGTGTTAACAGCTATCTTCCGGAACAGGCCCGGGTCAAAAAATTCGTCCTTATGCATAAGGAGTTCGATCCGGATGAGGCTGAGCTCACCCGTACCCGTAAGTTGAGGCGAGAATTTATGGAAGAAAAGTACAAGGACATTATCCATGCGATGTACGGCGATCTGGAAGAAGTCCCCATTCAGGCCAATGTAACCTACCGTGACGGCCGGAAAGGTACCGTCTCGACTACTATCAAGGTAAGAGATGTCGAAGGCGAGAAGGAATTAAAGAAATGACAGAATTAACGCAATTTATCGTCACCGGTCTGGCAGTCGGCATGATCTATGCCCTCATCGGTCTGGGTTTTGCCTTGATCTGGAAGTCCAGCAGCGTCGCAAATCTGGCGCTAGGGCAGCTGGTATTACTTTGCTCCTGGTTTGCCTACAGCATGCTGGTTCAGGTGAACTTACCTGTCTGGTTAGCCTTCCCCGTGGTGATTGTATTTGCCCTGGCTCTGGGATGGAGCATCGAACGGTTTGCATTACGTCCCCTGATTGCCCAGCCGATCCTCTCATTAATTGCCATTACTCTGGGCATTGCTTATTTTGTGGACGGTGTGGTCAGCGTAATCTGGCCCTGGGGAATCGACACTCTTCCGAAAATATTTCCGGAACAGCCAGTCCACATCGGTAATGCCATCATTTCCCAGGAGTATGTCTGGGCAGCCGGCGTTTCAGTGGTAGTATTCGGCTTGTTAACGCTGTTCTATAAATACCATCGGATGGGAATCGGCCATAGGGCGACTGGCGGTCACCCGATGGCAGTTCACACCTCG
>DEUU01000250.1:2770-3126 GCA_002362735.1 Dehalococcoidia bacterium UBA3254 | reverse complement strand
CGGAGAGATAGCCGCGGGTTGGCGGCCTCGCTGATTACGTAGATCCGGGTTTTTAACTGGTTACTTTTTCGGGTAATTAAATCTGCAAGTTGTCGGAGAACTTTTTCACCGTATACTATTCCGGTGGGATTATTCGGAGAATTTATTACCACCGCTTTAGTTCTGGGTGTGATTCCGGCCTCCAGGGCAGCAAAATCCGGAGTGAAGGTGCTATCCGAAGGTAAGACTTTACATAATCCATTATGATTGTCCGCATAAGACTGATACTCAAAAAAGAAAGGTGCAAAAGCAATCACTTCATCTCCCGGATTAAGAACGGTTTTAAATGCGATATTGATTGCACCCGCTGCTCCGCA
>DEUU01000250.1:2079-2510 GCA_002362735.1 Dehalococcoidia bacterium UBA3254 | reverse complement strand
GTCATCACGATATCGTTCGCGGAAAATTTGATACCGGTATTTTTAAACAAATGCTCAGCGACAGCCGCTCGTGTATCGTAATACCCTGCATTCTCCATATAGCGGTGCATGCCCGGATGGCCACTTTTTATCAGGTTGATCAATTCCTTATCAAATGCGACCGGAGGTTCAATGACAGGGCTGCCGATTGAAAAGTCAAATACTTTATCTTCCCCATACTCTTTTTTCAGAGCAATTCCTTCTTCGAACATCTTCCGGATCAGAGAGCCGGACATCATTGCTTTTTTCACTTTATCGGCGATCGCCATATTGAATATCCTTTCTCAGTTATAGTTAAGTAAACATAATAATAGCGATGAAAATCAAGACTATTATAACATATCATGAATAGAACGATATTACGACGATAGGACCGGTATGCCCTCCGGAGA
>DEUU01000250.1:0-1842 GCA_002362735.1 Dehalococcoidia bacterium UBA3254 | reverse complement strand
ATAGGACCGGTATGCCCTCCGGAGAGAGGAGACTGAAATGTCAGGTATATTTCAGCGCAGTTGTATTTAGCCTTGACCATTTCCAGGACTTTTTTCCCATCCTCAATATTATCAGTATAATGGACCATGGCATGCAGCGGCTTACCTGTGTCGGAATATTCCCCAACCATTTCAACTATTCGATCAAGGCATTTTTCCTTACCCCTGACTTTGTCCAGCATCTCGGTTAACCCATCCCCTTTGACTCCGCCGATAATCGGTTTGACCCCTACCATCTCTCCGAGGTACGCTGTTTTCGGTGCTCGCCCACTGCGGATGAGATATTTAAGACTCTCCAAACAGCTTACCGATTTCACCCTTGTCGTCATGTCATGCATAATTTCAACTACCTCGGGAAGACTTTTACCGCTCTGAGCTGCCCGTGCGCCTTCAATGGCAATAAAACCTTCAGCCCCGGTATATGCCTTGCTGTCAACGATCTCTATTTTAAGCCCGGGTTTTTCCATCTGGATAAGGGTTTTTGCCTGGGTAGCAGATTGAAATGCCGCGCTGAGTGCTTTTGAGATAACCACGCAGGCGATGCTGTCGGTTTCCAGACTGGCTTCTTGAAAAGCTTTTAAGAATTCTCCAGGGATCGGAGCGTTGGAGGTGAATTTTTTTATCGATTTGAAACGAGCCCAGAATTCGTCAGGGAAAATATCAACCATGTCCCGATAAGTCTTTCCGTCAATGGTGAGTCCCATCGGTACTACTCTGATACCCAACGTTTTAATTAAATCTTGAGGCATGGAAGCTACGGTATCGGTGACGATAGCGACCTTCGACATTTTTTCATACCTCCTCACATTAATTATTCGTGGCCTTCAACGCGTTTCAAGTATCAGGGTATATGATGAACTAATAGATGTCAATCTTTGGAATTTGGCTAAAAGATAGGGTAATATTAGAAGAAGTCGGAGTGTCAAAATTAAGGAGCTTCTAATGGGATATTCGATATTTGATGATACCCTGGTAGATATGACCTGGCCGGAAATTGAGAATGCCATCCAGCAAAACTCTGCCATCCTTTTCCCAATAGGCGTGATTGAAGAGCACGGGCCGCATACCAGCCTGGCAGTAGATATGTATGTCAGTTATATGATTTCCAGGCTCATTAAACGCGGTCTGGCGGAACATCGCATCCCGACTCTTATCGCTCCTCCTTATTATTGGGGCATCAACACTCTGACGGGCTGCTTCCCGGGTTCATTCAGCGTTCGCCTGGAGACTATGCAAGCAGTTCTGAGAGATTCTCTGGAGTCTTTAAAAAGCTGGGGCGTTAAAAGTGTATTTTTTATCAACTGGCATGCGGAGTTTCATCATAATATGGCCGTCCTGGGAGCAGTTAAACAAATAGACTCCTCCGGCGGTTTCAAAGCTTATAGTGTTCTGACAGACTACGAATCCAGGGGTTTAAAGTTAACCGGTAAAGAAGACGGTTTGATAGTGGTTAAAACTCCGCCTCCTCCGAGTGCCCCAACCCAATACCTTGATCTCCATGCTGGTTCGCTGGAAACAGGCCTGATGCTAAATTACTTTCCTGACCAGGTTAAATCTGACATCGTCCGTTCACTGGAACCAACAAGGTTTACGATTGACGACCTTAAAGCCATCAGAAACGGCGGAAACGAGGCCCGGCGTTTGATTTCCAGGGGGTATTTCGGAGACCCCTCCAGATTTGATCTGGAAAGCAGCCGGAAGTACCTTGAAGGTAGAGCCAGAGACTTCGCAGCTGCCATCGAAAGTCTTTTAAAAGGGTCTTAATATGGTCCAGCGGGGCGGAGTTCTTTTTATTATATGTGC
>DEUU01000093.1:20966-21810 GCA_002362735.1 Dehalococcoidia bacterium UBA3254 | reverse complement strand
CGAATTCAGGATGGAATTGACAACCCAGCATCCATGGATGGTTGGCCAGTTCACAGACTTCAACCAGTTTACCATCAGGAGATAATCCACTGTAAACCAGACCTGCCTTTTCCAGTATATCACGAAATTCATTATTAAATTCATAACGGTGACGGTGCCGTTCTTCGATATCAAGTCCCCGTCCGTCATAGGCTTCCGCCGCGTGAGTTCCGGGTACCAGATGACAGGGATAATTCCCTAAACGCATCGTTCCACCCATATCTTTCATACTTCTCTGTTCCGGTAAATAATCAATTACCGGATATTTGGTATCAGGGTTAAACTCGGTCGAATTAGGTTCTTTGCTCTTCAGTATATGCCTGGCAAATTCAATCACCATGACCTGCATCCCGAGGCACAGGCCAAGATAAGGTACCCTGTGTTCCCGGGCGTAAGTGACCGCCTGGATCATCCCTTCAATTCCCCGTATGCCAAAGCCGCCGGGCATAATTATTCCCTGAGCGGAGCGGAGCAGTGTATCCGGGTCTCCTTGTTCCAGAGATTCAGACGGGATCCAGAGCAAATTCACATCCCGATTATATTGTAAAGCTGCGTGATTAACGGCTTCACGCACCGAGTAATAGGAGTCATGGAGCTCAACATATTTTCCAACCAGTGCAATGTTAATCGGCTCGCGGGGCGTTTGTAACCTGTGTACCAGTTCTCTCCACTGGGACAGGTCCGGCGCACCGGATTTAAGATTTAGCTTTTCAACCAGCAGCTTTCCGAGCCCCTCTTCCTCCAGCATCAAGGGCACGAAGTAAATGCTGGATACCGTCGGCAGCGGTATCACTGCTTCTCTTTG
>DEUU01000093.1:3368-20629 GCA_002362735.1 Dehalococcoidia bacterium UBA3254 | reverse complement strand
TCAGGCTGAATACCGATTCGGCGTAATTCATTGACACTATGCTGGGTCGGTTTGGTCTTGATTTCATGTGTACAATTTAAATATGGTAAATATGTCACATGGACATAAAGTACGTTGTCCCGGCCAACTTCATTTCTCATCTGGCGGGCCGCTTCCAGAAAGGGCTGTCCCTCAATATCGCCTACGGTACCCCCCACTTCTATGATTACTACATCCGCCCCGGATTTACAGGCTAGTTGCTTGAACCTCTCCTTAATCTCTCCTACCAGATGGGGAACGATCTGGATGGTTCCTCCCAGAAAGTCTCCATGCCTTTCTTTAGCTATGACAGAGCTGTAAATCTGTCCTGAAGTAATATTGGATTGTGCTGTCAGACCAATATCGATAAATCGTTCGTAATTCCCCAGGTCCAGATCAGTTTCAGCTCCATCTTGGGTGACGAAAACTTCTCCGTGTTGATAAGGGGACATTGTGCCCGGGTCTACGTTTAAATAAGGATCAAGTTTAAGGACAGAGACAGTGACATTTCGACTTTTCAGGATAGTCCCGATGGAGGCGACGGTTATACCCTTACCAACAGAACTTACAACACCGCCAGTTACGAAGATATATTTTGACATAAAATAAAATAAAATTGCATCCTAATAAATAAAAATGATCTTTTTTCGTCGTAGGGATTTTGATCAGTTTTGATTCTAAGAATCAAGTGAGATGCGGTCAAATTTCAAGTTCAAATAATTATATGAAGAATAAGAACCATTTGTCAAGCACTTTTTTAAGAAGGCATCAGGTCTTTTAAGCGTTCGATCCTCCCATTTCTGTTGACATAATGATATACAGGACTGCTTAGAGCTTCAAGTCTGCCGTCCGGACAGACCTTAAGGCAACTTCCGGTTGGAATGCCGTAACCCTCTGAGCCGGTTCCTTTTAATTTCAATGCGGCTTGCAGTTCTTCCCAATTATCTCCTTCGGCATGAGTATCGCAGATTAATGGAGTCAATCCTAAGCAGGGGAAAAGTTCTGCTGTAGAGTCATCATCGGGATTTTTCCAGCGGACCCATTCTCTGGCCATCATAATACTTCCGGCTGAAGCGCCGAAGAAAAGTTTGCCCTGAACGAAGAGTCCCTGGAAAAATTCAGTCAGGTTCTTTTCCTCCAGGACCTCGATCCCCCTCTCCACATCTCCGCCGCTCATAAAGATCGCGTCTGCCGTTTGTAATGTTTTTTTTGCTTTTTCCAGGTCCGCTTTCCTGGCGTTTATCACCACCCGGTTTACCTGGCATTTACCGGCTTGCTTGATTAAGGCGGATATGAACTGAAAAAACATCCAGTTGTCGTCACTGGCTACTCCCACGTAAGCTATTAAAGGTACCTCTTTTCCAGTCTCTTTAAAAACGCTTTGAATGTTTGAGACGGTGGCTTTCGAGTCTCCACCTCTTCCTCCTGATAATAGATAGACCGATTTTATCTGGTTCATTTTCTCTCTCCAAGGCAAGCTTTAACACATAATCTGGAATATCTCATACACAACCCAAAATGCATTACTTTTCGCTCTTCTTAAACCTAAAACCTATAACTTATAACTTAAAACTATTACCTTTTCTCCATATAATTCTCTAAATCTATCGGGAAAAGGGCTTTTGCAACCAGATATTTTCCCGAAGTTTCCGCGGCTATACCTGCTTCGTAAATGATCGATATCTGAGCTTTTTCGCCGTAGAGATTTTTCAATATTTCGGTAGCCTGTTTGCTGAGCTGGTCTCTATCCGGTCTCTGGCTGGCCAGGTGCAGTTCGTAGGTAAAACCTCCAGTTTGTACCAGCTTATATTCATCAATTCTCTCTAAAACAGAGATAGCATTATCCAGCTCATGTAAAGTGACTAACCTGCCCTTACAGGTCAAGGTTAAACTCACTTTTCGGCCGCTGATGGAGGAAAGGATGAGACCTGAATTCCGCCCGCATTCGCATTTCCCACTTTCTTCCAATTGGGCCATATCACCCGTATCGAATTTCAGGTAGTAGTTCCAGGGGTTTTGGAGGGGAGTCACCAGAATCCGGCCTTTTAAGGGTCCGCCGTGCTCTGCCTTCAGAGGCTGAAAATCCACCCGACAAAACTCACTGTTTTGATGGAATTTCCCCTTTTCGCACTGCATGAAAACATACCCGGTCTCCGTGGTCCCGTATGAACTGGTTATCGGGCAGCGGAATACCTGGCGGATCTGCCAGTAGTGAAAATTGGTGGGGTATTCATACGTAAATACAATAATGCCGGGTTGAAAAACTGTTTTCCCCTCAGCCGCAACGTATCGGCAAAGTTGGGCCAGCATGGAAGGGTTCGCTTCCAGTACTGATGGTTGAAAGATATTTAATTCCTCGATCATCCTTTCCAGGAGTGCTGGATACCACAGAGTCGGGCTGGTCTTTTCATTGAGATAAAGGAACCGGGATAAACGTCTTTTCTCCATCGGCAGAGAAATTGCATCCGAAATAAAACCTACATTCCAGGCATTGACCAGGATCGCTTCCCGGTGGTCACCCGTGGCTATTCTGGCCATATCCGAGTTCAGTTTCCAGGATGCCCTTTCAGAAGCGTCCCACCATTTCTGGTTCCAGATGTTAGTCACTTTATCATCGGTCGTCCCGCTGGTTTCTACCAGGCTTATTTCTCCGCTATCCAGACTTCGTTTCAAATCAATATTATGGGGCAGCATTCCCTGCGGGAAGTTTTCCCGGATATCTTTCTTGGTCAAAGCTGGCAGAGCGGCAAAACGTTCATCTACCGGGTATTTCTGCCCGGGATCGAGTTTTTTCCAGGATTTATAGACTGGCACCTGTTCGAGCGCGGTATTTAATGCTTTTTCAGAAAGGTCGAAATATTCCCGTGTAAATTTCCAGTCCACCCCCATCTTACTTCTCCTCAATCTCCAGAATCCGGTCTACCCGGAAGGTGCGTTCTTCCTGCCTCATCAAACAATAGGCTCTAACACCCAGATACGTCTTCCCCTGAAACTCCATCTCCCCCATCATCAGAGGTTGGATTGTACGCCGTGTTTTTTCATCGCTGGGTTTCAGGTAAGTGATTTGCAGGGGCGTCCGGTTGGTGATGGCTTTATTAATGATTTCCATTTTATCTTCCTTATTAAAATGCTGTTCTGCTTTCCGGTACTGGTATCTGGTTAAAAAGCTCACCACTTTATAATCCGTCCAGATATGTTTCTTAAACACGGGTCTTTTTAATATTATTCCTTCGAAAGTAGTGCACCGGCTTAAAGCGACGTACATCTGGCCGTGGGTGAAGGTGCCTCTTCCGATATCGATAATTACTTTCTCGAAGGTTTTTCCCTGGCTCTTGTGAATCGTGATCGCCCAGGCCAGCATCAATGGGTATTGGGTGAAAGTTCCGATCACCTCTGATTGAAGTGCTCCGCCGTCCACGCTGAAGCGGTAAATTTCCCAGGTATGAGGCTCGATTTCGACTTCCTCCCCATTATCCAGTTCGGCGGTAATGATCGGCTCACCGTTTTTATCATTTTTAAGATCGGATATCTGCCCTACAGTACCGTTCACCCACCGGCCATCGGCATCATTATTGAGCATCATGATCTGCGCTCCAACTTTAACCTCAAGCTCTATGGCGGTCGGTAAGTACTCATCTCCGAAGTCTCCTTCGACCTGCCCGATGAAGCAGCGCAAACGTCCTCTTAATTTGCTTAGTTGCGTTTTATTGACCTTGGCGGCCATGTCATTTGTTGAAGTCAGGTAAACAAAGAAATCCTTTGAGCTGGGCTCGAATTCCGGCTTACATCTCCGGTTCAGGAGTTCTATCCCGGCGGCCGAGATCGAATTGTTCCGGATGGAGTTCAGCAGATTAATAAATTCAGGGTCGTGCTGACGATAGATTTTTTCCAGTTCAAGGAATTCCATTTCGAAGACTTCGAACACTCTCGAGCTGTAAAAATAGGGAGTCTCGTATATCGTCCTGAAACTCTCCTTTTCTGTACTGGTGACAACCGGCGGAAGCTGGTACAGGTCACCAATGAAAATCATCTGCAAGCCGCCAAAAGGAAGGTCCAGGGATGGGCCGTTAAGCCTCAAAAAACGGTCTACGCAATCCAGGAGATCCGCTCTTACCATCGATATTTCATCGATCACTATTGCGTCTAGCTTCTGGTAGATCGTTCCCTCCTCATCAGAAGCTCGTATTCTCCTGATTCTATTTAAAGAGATGTTGGGTTTGAACTTAAAAAATGAATGGATAGTTTGGCCTTTAACATTAAGAGCGGCTACCCCTGTGGGAGCCAGGACGGCTACTTTTTTCCGGGTACTACGGCGGAAGTAGTCCAGAAGCGTGGATTTACCGGTGCCAGCGCGTCCGGTAATAAAAATACTTTTGCTGGTATTCTCCATAATATCCAGAGCACGCTTGAATTGCTCATTTATTTCTATAACCGGGAGCGGTTTTAATTTCGGCATCTCAATCCTGTATCGTTGGATGTTCACTGGGGGGAATATTATTATCTCCTTATTTTAACGTATTTTGTTTGTAACATAAAATATTCATTCCCAGTTTACTTCCGCCGCCTTCTCTAAAGGGTGTCAATTATACTCTTTGAGTTTTTACGTTCGGGAATAGTTTTAACGTTTAGAATTTTACGGCCGGGTATTATAATAAAAAGAAGAATATTAATGTTTTATGCAGAAAGGATCATCTTCTGATTAATAATCTCTTGGTAGAAATCAACCAGAAGCTCAAGGTGGCGATTTCCAGCAGGACCAAGCTATACCTGCATGAAGCCACCCGGAAGCCTTCAGCTGTCCTGGTGCCGATTTATTATCAACAGGGTGAGCATTTTATCCTTTTCACGAAAAGGACTGAGCTGGTGCACCATCATAAAGGGGAAATATCCTTTCCTGGCGGTGGATACCATCCGGACGATGGGAACCTGTTAAGGACTGCTCTGAGGGAGAGCTTCGAAGAAATCGGTCTTGATCCATCTGAGGTTGAATTGCTGGGTGAACTGGATGATATTTTCACTAAAGGTTCGCCCTATACCATCACTCCCTTTGTTGGCTCTATCCATCCGCATTACGAATATAAAGTGAGCAACTTTGAAATTGCTGAGATAATCCGGATTCCTGTGCGGAATTTGCTTGAGGAAGGCTGCCGCCGGGAAGAACCCGAGATAGTTTTGAGCGGCGTGCCCCTGGTCCCTTATATCTATACGTTTCACGATAAAATAATCACCGGCGCCACCGCCCGGATCTTAAAGCAGTTCCTGGATATCTTTGTTTCCGTAACCTCGTCCCCGTAACGGGATACGCTTTTTTCTCAAGTTAAAGGATTTACCACGCTCTTCCTCAGCCATAGAATCAACCTCCTAGCTTCCCACCACCTCCATTTATTACCCTAATAGCCCCCTTCTATTGACTTTTGTTGTCAAAAGACTTAATATTTAATTGTTAAGTTTATTCACGATTCAATTTTATATATGTCTTTAGACTAGAATATTAAGAGAGGCATTAAAAATGGCCGGGAAAGACTATTACAGTACATTGGGCGTTAGCCGAACGGCAACCGATAAAGATATAAAAGCTGCTTATCGTCGCCTCGCGCGTCAGTATCACCCGGATGTAAATCCGGGTAATAAGGGAGCTGAGGATAGATTCAAGCAAATCAACGAAGCTTATGAAGTCCTCTCTGATACAGAAAAGCGGAAAAAATATGACCAGTATGGCGATCAATGGCAGGACGCGGAACGGTTCGCCGAAGCGGCTAGGCAGCAGGGAGCCACGGGTGGGTGGAACTTTAACCAGCAGCCTGGAGGCGGGCAATCTTACCAGTTTGAAGAAGGCGATCTCGAAACTATGTTTGGTGATCTTTTCGGCGGCCGGACCGGTGGAGGTTTTGGCCGGCGGGCAACCCGCACTATGGGTGGTCGGGATATCGAACATGCTGTTGAGATTTCTCTCGAGGAAGCTTATCACGGGACTACCCGTAACATCTCAATTCAGACCGAAGTGCCCTGTTCTGCCTGCAGGGGTACCGGACGTATTCAGAATCTCCCCTGTTCGGTCTGCCGCGGTGCAGGCAGAGTACCTCAGATTAAACGCATTGAAGTCAAGATTCCGGCCGGGGTTAATAACGGTTCTCGGGTTCGCATCGCCGGCAAAGGAGAACCCGGTCCTGGCGGAGGACCGCCCGGTGACCTGTACCTGATTATTTCCGTCCAGCCTCATTCTCTATTTCAGCGTAAAGAAGATGACCTTTATGTAGACGTCCAGGTTCCGTTGACTTCAGCTATGTTAGGAGGTGAAGTCCAGGTTCCGACACTGAGAGGGACGAAATTGGCTTTGAGGATTCCTCCGGAAACGCAAAATGAGCGTATTTTCCGCTTGACCGGGCAGGGTATGCCGCATCTGGGAGATGCTTCCAGAGGCGATTTGCTGGTTACCATCAAGGTGGCTTTGCCGACCGGTCTTAGTGCGGAAGAAAAAGCTTTGTTTAACCGGTTAAAAGAGCTAAGGCCAGGTTAAACCCATAATTAAATTCGCTTTATAAGAATTAAAGTTTAAACATACAACTTATTACCTATAACTTTCCCTTTCCCGGTATGTTGTGAGGTGAAAAGTGAAATGAGACAAGAACAAAACGAACCCCGCTATGTTATTAGCGTCGCCGCTAAAATTTTGGGAATCCAGACCCATACCCTGCGGTACTACGAAAGAATCGGAATCGTAGAACCATCCCGCTCTCGCGGCAATATTCGTTTGTATTCGGATAGTGATCTGGACCAGCTTCGTCACGTAAAAACCCTTATCGAAGATCTGGGAGTTAATCTGGCCGGGGCGGAAGTCATCTTACGGATGATACAAAAAATAACCCAGTTACAGAATCGAGTTCAAGAGCTGGAAGCTGAACTCAAAATACTTAAAGGAGAAACCTAATGAGACAGGAAAAATTTACTGAACAAGCACAAGAGGCGCTGGCCGCTTCACAAGAGCTGGTCCGCACTTATAAACATAACCAGTGGGATGTAGAACATATCTTAATGGCTTTGCTTCAACAAGAGCAAGGGCTGGTTATTGATTTGTTCAAACTTCTGGGCGTCAATATTGAGACCGTCAGGCAGCAGGTTGGTAGCGCCCTGGAGAAAATGCCCAGGGTCGCTTATGAAGCCGGCCAGATTTATGCAACCCTTAGGATTCAGGACCTCCTGCAGGGTGCCGATGCTGAAGCTAAGCGCCTGAAGGATGAATTCATCGGTACTGAGCATCTGTTGATTGCTATGGCTAGCTCCCGTACCGGAGAGGCCGCTAATATTCTTCGTGGTGCCGGGATTGACCAGGAAAAAATATATCGGGCTTTGCAGGATATCCGGGGCGGGCACCGCGTGACAGATGCCAGAGCTGAAAGCAAATATCGTTCCCTGGAAAAATATAGCCGTGATCTTACCGAGCTGGCCCGTCAGGGCAAACTTGATCCTGTTATCGGCCGTGAAGATGAGATAAAAAGGGTCATGCAGATACTTACCCGCCGTACCAAGAATAACCCGGTTATTGTCGGTGAAGCCGGCGTAGGGAAGACTGCTATCGCGGAAGGACTGGCTCAGAAAATTGTTGCGGATGATGTCCCGGATTCTTTGAAAGGCCACAAGGTAGCTGCTCTGGATATGGGCGCTCTGGTCGCGGGAAGTAAATTTCGCGGTGAGTTTGAAGAACGGCTAAAAGCCGTCATGGACGAAGTTAAAGGTTCTAAGGGGGAAGTTATCCTTTTTATTGATGAAATTCATACCGTTGTGGGAGCCGGTGCCGCTGAAGGCGCCATGGATGCCAGCAACATGCTGAAACCCGCTCTGGCGCATGGAGAGCTTCAGACTATCGGAGCTACTACCCTGGATGAATACCGCAAGCATATCGAAAAAGATAAGGCCCTTGAAAGACGTTTTCAGCCGGTCTATGTCAATGAGCCTACTATCGAACAGACCGTTCAGATATTGCGAGGTCTGCGTCCGCGGTACGAAGCTCATCATAAAGTGAAGATTACGGATGAAGCTCTGGAAGCGGCGGCGAAGCTGAGCCAGCGCTATATCACAGAAAGGCATCTTCCGGATAAAGCTATCGACCTCATTGATGAAGCCGCCAGCAAGATCCGGATTGATGCCGAAAGTGCGCCTCCGGCGGAACGCGAAAAAGAAAATCGACTCCAGCAAATAAAGAATGAGCAAGATGCCGCTTCTCAGCAGCAGGACTACGAAAAAGCCGCGCAGCTTAAAAGCGAGTGGTTGAAAGTTAACGAGGAATACCAGAAGATCAAGAACGAACGGATGAAAAAACAGAAAATTAGTGAAGTCGTCGGAGAAGCAGAAATCGCAGACCTGGTCTCGAAATGGACTGGTATTCCGGTGACTCAAATGATGGAAGGCGAAACTCAGAAGCTAGTCCATATGGAAGACCGGATTCACGAGCGTATGATCGATCAGGAAGAAGCCGTTACGGCTGTTTCCGAAGCTATCCGGCGAAGCCGGGCAGGTTTAAAAGATCCGAAGAGACCGATAGGCAGCTTCATGTTTCTGGGACCTACCGGCGTTGGTAAGACCGAACTTGCCCGCAGTCTGGCCTGGTTCCTGTTTGATGATGAAACGGCCATGATTCGTTTGGATATGTCCGAATACCAGGAAAAACATACCGTATCACGTCTCATCGGCGCTCCTCCCGGATATGTCGGATATGAAGAGGGCGGTCAGTTGACTGAAGCTGTCAGACGCCGGCCGTACCGCGTTATCCTCCTGGATGAAATCGAAAAAGCCCATCCCGAAGTCTTCAACGCCTTACTTCAGGTGCTGGATGATGGACGCTTGACCGATGGTCAGGGAAGGACTGTAGATTTTAAGAATACCGTTATCATCATGACCAGTAACACCGGTGTGGAGTTCATCAAGCGTGAGGGACCGATTGGGTTCGCGACTCCAAAGAGTGCGACTAAAGCTCAAAAACAGAGCTACGAAAACATGAAAGATCAGGTCCTTGCCGAAGTGCGTAAGACTTTTAGACCTGAATTCCTGAACCGTCTGGATGATATCATTGTCTTCCATGAGTTGTCTCGCGAGCAAATCGGCGAGATTGTCGAGCTGATGGTCAAAGACTTGCAGAAACGTCTTTCTGAGCGTAAACTAAAACTTGAGTTGACCAAAGCCGCCAAGAACTGGATAGCCGATGCGGGTTATGATCCCACCTTTGGCGCCAGGCCTCTGCGCAGAGCTATTGAACGGTATGTCGAAAACCCGCTCTCCAGCAAGATTCTTTCCGGAGAGTATCAGGAAGGAGACACCGTTGTAGTCGACCTGGTGGACGATGAATTGGTTTTCAGCAAAAAAGAATAGCGGCTCTATAAGCCCGGTACCTCAAAAATCGGAGATGGGGGCACCCCGGATCAGTGCCAGAACGAGATACCTGATTTTTTCAGGTATTTTTCTGATCACCACGGTTGCCTCCATCTATGTTATTATCCGCTACTGGAAAGAAATTGCGGAGCTCCAGCAGTATGGTTACCTCGGGGCTTTTGTCATCGCCTTCATAGCCGGCAGCAGTATCCCGACTCCAATCTCTTATTTGCTGCTGACTTTTACGTTTGGTGGGATTCCCGGTATGCACCCTGCCATTGTCGGTCTGGCTAGCGGAGTGGGTGCTGGGAGTGGAGGAACCCTGGTCTACCTTCTCGGCAGGGGTGGCCGCCGCTTTTTCCCCGGCCTTGACCATTACTCGGTAGACGAGCATGCTTCCAGCAAGCTTACTACCCGGTTTGTTGGCTGGGCTCAAAAAAGAGGTTCTGTGGTCGTTTTTTTTATGTCCGCCATGTTGAATCCTGTTTTTGCTCCGATGGCTATCGCCATGGGGGCTTTACGTTTTCGCCTGGCTAAATTTTTCTTTATGTGTGTCGCCGGTAATCTGGTCAAGGCGATGGTCATCTCTTATGCTGGTTATTTTGGTTTGGGTACTTTGCTTCGGTGGCTGGGCGGGGTATAATTTTATTCTGGAGGCACTGCTATCGATAACCGGATGCAGAGTATAATCTATTCAATATTCGGTACCAATTTCGTGATTGGTTCACATGTGAAAGAACAGATCAGGGTACTGGAAGATAACCTGCCGCTGGAATTTCGCCAAAGAGACCTGGATGATCTTGGTTGCGGAGATGGAAAAATAACGCTGAGATTGAAAAAAATATTTCAGCCCCGGAATTTACGCGGTTTTGATGTCAATCCTAATCTGGTCAAGCGGGCGCGTAAATTTGGGATTAAAGCCGAAGTCAAAGATCTGGATGCCGGTATGCCGACCGGTGACCTGGCGGTTATGTGGGGTGTCCTGCATCACCTTAAAGACCGGGAAAGCTGTATTAAAAGAATCAAAGAAAACTATCAGATGGCTTTCATTCGCGAACCCGTTAAAAGTGATCTTCGTGTGGATTGGGAAATGGGGCAGCCCCTGGTCAGAGAAGAAATTGAAGGCCTCGTCAATCAATACCTCCCCCATGCCCAGGTCTTCTACTACGTTAACAGTATTTTTATTTTTTACATGTCCCAAGAATTGCGCTCCTCATCCTCCCGCACCTGACCGGTATTGTTACTGGACCTGGATTCTCTTCCTTTAAGTAATTCCTGACCTGTGACACCATGGAGAAGGACTTAGCCCAATAAGGAATTAAAAGCATCGTTATTAAGTGGGCGTTAATCCAGGCAATTTCATTATCAGGTTCTCCTTTTAAGAGGAAATCAGGGGGATTCCTGTTTTCCAGCTATCCTGTCAATACCAGGCTCTCGCCTCCCAATATAAAGATTTCCCCCGGCAACACTTTTTTTTGCGGGGGGAGATCTAAAAATAATTTTTTTATTTCTGATCGAAAGCTTATTTCGACAATTCGGAAGTACAGTTCGGACAACGTGTAGCCTTGATCGGAATAGCGGTATAGCAGTAGGGGCAATCTTTCACAACTGGGGCTGGGGCTTCAGCGGCTTTTTTGGGAGCGAAGGCTCTGGCCATCGGTCGTACTACAAAGAAGAAAACTACGGCGGCGATGATTAAGAAGCTGATAACCGTTAGCAAAAACGTCCCATAATTGATCGTTACGGCCTTGGCCGCTAGGGCAGCACCGGGATCGGCATATGGTCCGGGAGGAACACCCTGTTTAAGCACAACCATCAAACTGGAGAAATCAATACCGCTCAATGCCAGACCGATAGGCGGCATGATGATATCCTTGACCAGAGAGGCAACAATCGCGCCAAAGGCGGCGCCGATTACAATACCTATCGCAAGGTCCACTACACTGCCCCGCATAATAAAGGCTTTAAAATCTTTGAGCATACTTGTCCTCCTTTTTATTATTTAGTCCTCTCACCAGGGTAAGGAAACTCTATTATATCAAAAAGAATAGAAAGGTACTAGTAATAAAAATCGTATGCTCCAATATTTATTTTGTCCTCCAAAAACCGCAAACTCACTCTATCTTCTTCTTGCATAAATACCAGTCAACACACTCCAGTCCGTCTTTAGCCTGATCTTCAGCTGCCATCTGGGTATCCGGAGCCGGTACAATTGCCATTTCTCCCGGCTTCCAGTTGGCGGGCGTAAACATACCGGATTTGTCAGTAACTTGCAACGCGTCGATTATTCTTAGAATTTCATCTGTGTTTCTTCCCACCGTCACCGGATAATATAAAATTGCCCGGATAATCTGTTTCGGGTCGATAATGAAGACACAGCGTACCGTGGCGATTTTGTTTTCTCCTGGATGTATCATTCCATAAAGCATTGAAACATAACGGTCAGAGTCTGCTATAATTGGAAAACCAATCTTGACTCCGGTTTTTTCCTCTATATTACGTATCCAGGCAATATGAGATGGAAGGCTATCTGTGCTGAGCCCAAGCAGTTCGACTCCCCGAGCTATAAACTCCTGATGCAGTCCGGCGAAGGCCATAAATTCAGTGGTTCCTACCGGCATAAAATCTGAGGGATGAGAGAATAAGACCAGCCATTTATCTCTAAAGTCATCCAGTTTTATTGTCCCCCGGGTTGTCATTGCTTCAAAAAGAGGCGCCGGTTCGCCTATCCTGGGTAAATTCGTTGTTTTTGCCGCTGTTTCAACCACCATACACCTCCTCCTTACTTTTGCTGTTCTACAGCTAAAGTCTACATTTTTATTATAGACTTAGGATGCATGACATTTTTCTCATGGTATCCTGGCCCCGGCCAGGGTTATCATTGAATAATGGGCTTCTGCAGATTTAATTTTACTTTCAGTCATCGAGCGGATGTTGTTTTGCCGCGAACCAGGCCCTCTTTTCCGTCATCGCGAAGATCCTTCTCTCATCGGGCTAATCTGAAACTCCTGTTTTTTGTTGCATTGGTGTTATTAGTAGCTGCCTTTGGAAATGCCTGTTCATCTCGTTCTTCCTCATCCCCTGTAAGGTCAGGTACCGTCCGGACCGCAGCTTCCATCGTTGCCGCTTCCAACGCTAAATTGCCGGATAAATCGAGAGCCGGTTTTTTATGTTCCGGCGATGGACATGATGAGGTTGTAATTCAAAGAGCTATCGATAGTTTACCTGCTGAGGGGGACAGGACCGTTTTGTTGACCGGGGATTTTATAAAGGGAAGCAGCGATGGAATCAGAGTCCCCTCGGATACTTGCATTACGCTGGATGGTACCCTTACCCTGGCGGACAACCTGAATGCGGATGCCTGTCTTTTTACTAATTCCGATCCGATTAACGGAAATATCCATATAAATATTCTCGGAGGAACTCTCCGAGGTAATGAGAAGAACAATAAGTCGGGCCGCCAGTATGCTGTGAATTTTTTCGGTGTCACAGAATCGAAGGTGGACTGCCGAATTGAGGATTTCCGTACTGCTGATGAGTTGATAGTCAATAGTGACGTCAATTTTATAAACCAGAATTATAGTGACGCCTTGACTCCCCGGATTAAATACCTTTCTCATTGCGAAAACATTAATGATTTTGCTCCCGGTCCTGATATTAAGCTTTATAGCCAGGATTTTTTCGAAGGCTGCACTTCTTTGTTGTTAAGTGCCTCTGCGAACCAGAGTAACAGCTTTATTACTCTCAGGACCTTCGATTTACGGTTTACCCCTCTCATCACGATGAAATACAAAGTCATCGACGGTTCGACCAATCATTTCTGGGCGTATTTATATAACGACCGTTTGGACTGTTATATACCTCTCCAGATGTACAAATACGCCGACTATTCTTCTAATCGCTGGAAATTAGCACTCATGGATGTTTCCACTATTGATTGGGATTCAATAAATATTGCTCCTTCTGACTTTCTTAAAGATGCGCGGTTCAGATTGAAAATAGAAGGTCAGGAAGAAGGGGCGACCGTCCAGATATTAATCGATGATATTTATGCAATCAGGGGGTTAAACCAGTCCATTGTTACTCAGGTTTTCGATGACGGTTTTGCTTCGGATTACATTCAGGCGGATTACATGAAAAAATATGGATACAGCGGAGTTTCGGCCATCATCAGTACCGAAGTGGGTAAGCCGGACTACCTTTCTTTGGAACAGTTGAATTCTCTCTATCAGTCCGGCTGGGATATTTCAAACCACTCGTACAGCCATCTGCAAAGCTATTTAACCTCCGGCGAACAGTGGATACAGGATACCGCTGGCCGTGGCTATCTCGAATCCCTGGGTTTCAGCCGCAGCGCCAAATATCGCCTCAATGTGGGCGATCAAAGCGAGCTGAATGAGGCTGATTCCGTACGGATCAACGTTGCCAGAAGATATATGGGGACTACAGACGTTTCAAATTCTGCTGCCAGCTTACCTTATGGTTACACCCCGCAAGTGCTCAATTATTTTGGTTATGACGGTTCAAATGCCGGTGTGGAATCCAAGGTGGCGCAGGCGAAAAAATTTCATACCTGGCAGATTGTAGCCTGTCACGAGATAACGGACACTCCTGCTCCATACAAGACTTCCAACGCCGATTTTCAGGGATTTATCGATTATTTACATAATAATGGTCTCCTGGTCAAGAATTTTTCGGAAGTCTATTCGCTGTACCCCCTGGAGTATCAGCCCCAGATTGATTTTTCTATGAAGGAATATAAAATTCAGGTTCAGGATGTCCGCGCCCCGTCTCCGGTTTACCTCTGTTCCGGGCAAGATCTCAGCGGTCCGCTACCTCTGGTTATCAGTCTCGAAAATCAGCATGATGTATCGCGGACGGTGACCTGGTCTTTCCAGAGCCATTCTAATATCTTTGCATTTACGCTTGTCATCACCGGTCAGGATGCCAAAGGCATTACCCAGACCATCAAAGTGAACGAGAAAAATGGCTGGTCCGGAGAGACCACACGGGACCTGACCGGTATTTCTGTTCAGCTTACCACCCGGACTGGAACCGGTATCGGAGACAGCTTGCAAATTGGTATTGGCTCCAGGATCGGTCTTCCGGGGAAAATTTACTCCGCCTCGGACATCCTTAACATAAAAAGGAACGGTGTGGACTATCCGGCTGACAAATACAAAGTAGATTCTTATTATGATACTGTGGACCTGGCCAGGGGCGAGGATATCGCTAATGGTGATAATTTTGAAATTACCTACCGCAGCAATCTGAACCGTTTCGCTCCTCCCAAACCTTGAATCCGGTGTTACCCTGCAAGAGGGTGCTTAATCTTTGTTTCTTCAATTCTTTCGTTTCATTCTGGACGAAGGCATTAACTATACCTCAATGTGTAAATCAGGAATAGCGGGTACTCTCTGAACGCCGGGGATCTCGTGGGGCAGAACGGAATAAGTTATTTTTGATAGGAGGTAAGAGGCAGGTTATAAGTAGTAAGTGATAAGTTATAAGTATCCGACTCCCTTTCCCCAGAATTATAACTTAGAAAATAAAACTTATCACTCAATTTCCTCACCTCGTCAGCCAGCTGTTTTTCTTGAAACTCCAGAGTGCCGGGAACAGCACCCATGGAAGAACGAGCGCGGAAATCAGGTTCATCACCGGCTTGTATATCCATTGTTTGGCAGTCGGGTCCCTGAATTTGTAATCGAGGCCGGCTATTAGTCCTGTCAATAAATGTCCGCCTAAATAAATCAGGGGAAATAACCACGAACGCAGGACAATCGGGCTGTAGACGAAGATTGACAGTGTAATCAGAGGAGAAATGAAAGCCATCATGAATTCCAGATAGAAAAGGAATGCCATGATGGGATTTTTTCGCCAGAAAAAGGCGCTGATAAAAAAGGTCGAACGCAGGTATCCTTTCCTCCACCTGATCTGCTGTCTAAGGTAAGTCCTCCAGTTTTCCGGCACTTCGGTATAAACCAGCGCGGTCGGAGCATAAACGGTTTTCCATTGTATCATGGCCTGGGCTGTAAGGCTTCTGTCCTCGGCATCGTCATAATCTGCCATTTCCTTGAGAAGGCGTCTCTCGATGGGAGCCAGATAGCCTTTGGCCCAGGGAGTGGCAATGGCGTAGGTTGTCAGATTCCTGTCATCTCCATATTGCGCTTTATCTTGGGCCCAGAAAGGAATGAATCTGGCGACGGTCTTTCTCCGGTAAGCGGCCAGACATCCGGACAGGCAAAGCACGGTGCCGAAAGTGCTTTCTGTGGTCTTATGAATATTGAAGGCATAGTCATACCAGACATCCTGGCACTTGGTTAATAAATTATGTCCGGAATTAAGGACTTTGCCATTGCCGACGATTCCCCCTACTTTAGGATTTCCGGAAAAAACCTTCATGAATTCTTCTATCGCATATTTGTCTACAATGCTGTCCGAATCGATTAGCACTACGAATTCACCGGAAGCTGCGTCGAAACCTGCTGCTACGGCTGTCCTTTTACCTCCGTTCGGTTTGTGCACCACTTTCAGACGGGGGTTCTCCCTGGCCAGATTGTCCAGGACTTCCGCGCTGTGGTCTCGGCTGCCGTCGTTCACGGCTACCACCTCTATGTTGGAATAGGTGGATTCAAAAATGGCGTCTATTACTTTGGAGATCAGTTTTTCCTGGTTGTAAACCGGAATGATCACAGAGACCAGATCGTCCGGGATTCTGCCTGTCGCTGGGCTTTTAAAAAAAATCCAGCCCACAATGATTACGATCGTGGCATGTATTGGCATCAGCGTGGAGTATACAATTAACGGGTCTCCGCTCGAGGTAGCCACGCGAATATTATAGACCATAAATGCCATCATGAATGCGATGAACAATATTCTGACTACCCAGGCCTTGCGGCTTACCTGGATCCGGCCTCCACGGGAAATTCGCTGTCTATCGTGAAGCAGAAATTCTTTTTTTCTTACCTCAAATTCAATTCGAGGCAACTCTACCGTTGCCATTTTCAACTCCTCTGGTGGTCAGGCTGTATCCTGCGAGTTCGGAGGCATTAACAAAATTAATTCTGTCAGCCTTGATATTGGCTAGAAATTCATTAACTTCCGATATGGGATGGTTGCTGTCGAAAAAAATGATATTCGGTTTCAAAATATCCAGTAAGTTTGGAGAAATTGTCCTGGAACTGTCATCGCCGTTAAAAACGCTGGCACTGTATTTTATGAATTTGTCTTGCTGGTAAACGTTGTATTGTTGATCATAAGAAAAGTCAGCCTGGATACCTGAGCGGCTGAGTAATGAATAGATATCCGGATCAGTTTCCCCGAATGGGGCGCGGAATATCCGGGAGTATAAATTCCCGGCTTTGTCTACGGCTATTTTCCCCTGCTGAACTTCCTGAAGCTTGATTGAATAATCGGCAATAGCAGTCAGGTTTTTGTTGCTGTAAGCCTGGCTACCGATATCCACCTGGTTGCTGAAGTAAGATAAACATTCTGGATACTGCTCCGCCGTCTCTCCTACCACGAATAAGCTACCCCCCAGGTTATGACTTCCGAGCAAAGAGGCCAGGTCTTTGCACCACAGGATGACATCCGGCCCTGGTAAAATGCTGAAACAGAGCATTACTCTGGGTTTAGGCTCATTGCTCTCATACCGGCGTAAAAAAAGAGGACTTATCAGAGCTGCTCCGGCTACTATCACCAGTACCGTCGCAATTATAGCTGCATGCCTTAATTTCAATCAATCTCCTTACTTTTCCCCAGAATGTAATAAGTCGTAAGTAATAAGTTATAAGTTATAAGTTACCTCGCGCTTTTCCCAAACGTATACCCTAAAACTTACAACCTAAAACTCTCACCCCTTTCCCAAAACTTACAAC
>DEUU01000093.1:443-3111 GCA_002362735.1 Dehalococcoidia bacterium UBA3254 | reverse complement strand
CCAAAACTTACAACTCGACTTTCACATCCTCTTGTAGATAATATCGGAATCATGCATCTCCGGCGTATCGAACCATCCTCGGATATCTATCATGATCGGAGAATCGTTCATCTTCTCCCGGATTTTCTTCAAGGGAATTCCTGAAAAGATATCGTGAACATGGTTCACAATCAGGCAGTCCATCCGGGGGCCTTCATTCAGTGACTGGATAAATTTGATGCCAAAGGCCATTTCGCCGTTTTTTACTAATGGGTCATATCCGTAGACATCCATCCCGTAGTTGCTTAACTCTTTAATCAAGTCTCGCACGGGAGTTTCTCGCGTATCGGAGACATTTTCTTTATAGGTGCATCCCATAATCAGGACTTTGGACCCTTTGATCACTTTTCCTGCATTGTTGATTGTTTTGATGGTCATCTCGGCGATATGTTTGGGGACCCGGTCATTGATCGTCCTGCCCGCCAGGATCATCTGAGCGAAGTATCCATATTCTTCAGCTTTCTGAACGAGGAAATAGGGTACCACTGGAATACAGTAGCCGCCCACCAGCCCCGGGGATAATCTTTGAAAATTCCATTTCGTGGCCGCCGCGTCCAGCACGTCCTTTGTCTCGATGCCCATCTTTTCGAACATCATTGAGAGTTCATTTATCAAAGCCAGATTCAGGTCTCTCTGTGTATTTTCTACCAGCTTGGCTGCCTCAGCGGTGCGGATGTTCTTTGCCTTGAAAATGTGGGGTGTGACGTGATGGTATAAGTCCGCTACCCGGTCCAGAGTTTTAGTGTCTCGGGCGGCCACAATTTTAGTCACCTTATCCACGCTGTGCTCGCTATCGCCTGGATTGATGCGTTCCGGAGAATATGCTATTTGGAAATCCTGATCACATTGGTAGCCGGAAGCTTTTTCCAGGATCGGTTTGAATAGCTCTTCGGTTGCCCCGGGATAGACTGATGATTCAACGATTACCACCGCGCCCTTTTTCATGTTCCGGCCTACGATTGCTGCTGCTTCTTTAATATAGGACATATCCGGTCTTTTCCCGTCCGAAAGAGGTGTTGGTACACAAATAGAAATAAAATCGGCCTCTGCGATCAGGCTGGGGTCAGCCGTAAAGATATGGTTCGGATTTTCATTTTGCTTCTCCAGTCGGTTCACCTTTCCAATATCGATATCGAA
This sequence comes from Dehalococcoidia bacterium UBA3254, assembly GCA_002362735.1. Next base: position 1,935 of record DEUU01000093.1, on the reverse strand, counting down.
ACTGATCACTTTGTGGTTCCTGGCGAATACCTGCGCCAGTGGCAGGCCGACATATCCGGCTCCTACGACGCAAATTGTGTCTGACTTGACCTTCGTCACCATTCTCTGATACTCCTTTTCTCCTGTGAAATTCATTCTCCCCAAACCTTAAACAATATCAAGAGAAGGAGAGTGATATGTAATACGTTATAAGTTATAATTACCCAGCCTCCATTTCCCCAAAACGTAAAACGTACAACGTAAAACTTATTACTCTTATCCTTTCTCGAAACCTGAAATTTAAAACCAAAACTTACTCCCTTTCTCGAAACTTAAAACGTAGGACGTAAAACCTAAAACTCCACCCTTTCCCAAAACTTAGAACCTAAAAATCATAACTCATAACACACTCTTACTCCACCGTCACTGACTTCGCCAAATTCCGCGGTTTATCAATCTCGCAGCCCCGCAGCACCGCCATATGGTAGGCAAAAAGTTGCAGCGGAATGATGCTCAGCATCGGGGCCAGAAGCTCCATTGTCTCCGGTATAAAAATTACGTCATCTGCGATATCTTTGATCTTCTCATTCCCCCTGGTGGCGATGGCAATTACCGGCCCCCTCCGCGCTCTTATTTCTTCAATGTTGGAGACCATCTTCTCATAAACGCTGTCAGACGGTACAATGCAGATTGAGGGAAATTCATTCGATATTAATGCCAGTTCGCCGTGTTTTAGCTCTCCGCCCCAGCTCCCCTCCGAATGGACATAGGCGATTTCTTTTATCTTGAGCGCTCCCTCCCTCGCAATCGGGTAGTTATATTTACGCCCTAGATAGAAATAGTTTTCGAAACTCTGGTACTTGTCCGCCAGATCTTTTATCTGGCTTTCGCATTGTAAAGTATCTTGCATCAAATCAGGTATACGCATCAGTTCTTTGATAATGCGCTGTCCGGTGGTAATCGTAAGCTGCCGCTGGCGGCCCAGAAAAAGCGTAAATAAAGCAATCACCGCAAGTTGTGAAGTGAAGGCTTTGGTGGAAGCGACGCCTATTTCCGGGCCGCAGCGAGTATAAATACCGGCATCGATTTCCCGCGCCTGGGTCGAACCGACTACATTCGTTATTCCCAGCGTCACCACTCCCCTCGTTTTTGCGTCTCTAATCGCCGCTAACGTATCGGCGGTCTCTCCGGATTGGGAAATTGCCAGTAAAGCCGTATTCTTATCCAGCAGAGTCTTTCGGTACCTGAACTCCGAAGCCGCTTCGGACTTGCTCCTGACCCCGGCATACTCTTCGATCATATATTCCGCCAGAAGTCCAGCATGGCGGGCGGTCCCGCATCCTACAATGTAGACTTTATCGGTCTGCCGGATTTTCTTCTCTACTGCTTCCAGACCACCCAGTCGGGCATTGCCGGAATCAGGCAGCAGCCTGCCCTTGAGGCTCCTTTCGATACTGGCCGGCTGTTCCATAATCTCTTTCAGCATATAATGCGGAAAAGTCTCTTTTTGACA
>DEUU01000093.1:0-149 GCA_002362735.1 Dehalococcoidia bacterium UBA3254 | reverse complement strand
CGGATGATCGTAAATTTATCGCGGTCTATCACCGCTATCTCTCCGTCGTCCATGTAGGTGACTTTCCGTGTGTGCGATACCACCGCCGAGGCGTCTGAAGCTAGGATAAAATGATCATCCGCTATTCCGATCAAAAGCGGACTCGAAAG
>DEUU01000014.1 GCA_002362735.1 Dehalococcoidia bacterium UBA3254 | reverse complement strand
TGTAGGTGCCCGGAGAGTAAGCCGTGGTATCGACGAACACAATAAGTGGAATGTTGAAAGCAGCGCAGAAGCGGATAAAGCGTGCTTCCTTACGGGAACTGTTGCAGGTTAAGGCTCCGGACAAAGAGCGCGGCTGGCTCGCCACAATACCTACCGTCTGTCCTGCCAGGCGACCGAATCCAGTTACAATCTCGGGAGCGAATTCCGGTTTGACCTCCAGAAAGTCCTCGCAGTCTACCACACGCAGGAGGACCTTGCGTATATCGTAGCCTCTGCGGGGGTCAGTAGGGATCTGGTCGGCTAGGGTATCATCCATTCTTTCAGGATCATCGCCCGTATCCACCAGGGGAGGAGGTTCTTGAGAGTTTAAAGGCAGAAAGCTCAGCAATCTGCGGATGGTTTGCATACACTCATCTTCGGAAGACACACGGAAATCGCAAACTCCGGAAATTTTAGCATGAACTTTAGCTCCACCCAATTCCTCTTTGTCCACATCTTCGGATAATACTGATTTCACCATACGCGGTCCTGTAATGAACATCTGGCTGAGTCCATCCACCATGCAGATAAAATCGGTTAAACCCGGAGAATAGACTGCAATGCCTGCGCAGGTCCCCAAAATGGCTGAAATTTGAGGGATGAATCCGGAAGCCAGAGTATTAGGATAAAATACGGCTCCCTGGCCTTTTTCGTGATGCATATCTTCCGGTTCGTTATAGTGCCGGACTACCTGCCCTGGTGAGTCATTCAGTCCGATCAGGGGTACTCCCATGTTAAGAGCTAATTCCATTATCCGGTACATCTTGATTCCATGCATCAGATTCATAGCGCCGGCACGAACTGTAGCATCCTGAGAAAACAAGCAGATAGGACGTCCGTCTACCATGGCATGACCCGTCAGAATTCCTTCACCCGGATTACCGGCGGCGTGCCCTAAAAGAAGATGCAGCTCTTTAAAACTTCCAGGGTCTACCAGCAGTTCTATCCTCTCGCGAGCTGTGAGTTTGCCTCTCTGGTGTACGGCTTCTATTTTTTTCTGTCCGCCGCCCAGAAGAGCTTTCTGTTTCAACTCCCTCAAGGTATTTATCCGATTTTCCATTTCGGGATCCATTAACCGAACCTCCTATCTAAATCTGGAACACAGTAAGCCGCATTTTTCCCTGGATAACATTGATTAACGTAAGATGAAATGCAAGCATAAATGCCGATGCTGATGCTGCTTCACTCATTTTACCATTTGTTGAGTTAGAGTTTCTACTCACGCAGATGATATTCTTACTAACCAGTCAGTATAGAACAGATTTTATTCCATCCATCCTGTCCAGAGATTCAGCACCGTGATAGTGATGTTGTAGATGCTGTGCAGCGCCATCGCGGTAAAAAAGAAGCGTTTACCGTAAGATAGAAACTTGATTTCTCCTCTTATAGAAGCCAAAAAATTCTGGTTGATGCCAAGTCCGAAAATAAAGCTGCATACAGTATGAATGCCTATGCAGGCGGTATATCGCCACAATATAATCTCGGGAGAAGGATTTTTAACGTAGATGTTCAGGTAGACCAAATTTTCCAGAACGGCAAATGTTATTCCTGCCAGGGCTGCTAAAGAAGCCGTGTATAACTGATTTCTCAATGCCCGGGGCCATTTGGCCAGCATCAGGTAAAGTCCAGCCGGTTTCAAGGACTCCTCGATAATGGGTGCGCCAAAATAAGCCACCAGAAACGAGCCATGGAGGGCTTCGTTATAAAAAGCTCCCAGAGCGCCAAAAACTCCTCCTACCAGTGCCAGTAGTGGGGCCAAAAGGTGCCACTTTCTGGACACCGGTTTTAGAAGAGGCAGGAAGAGTATTGGATGACTACGGCTCGGAGGTAAAAGGAGGGTACTCATCACGTAAAAGATTTAAGTAAATTGTCACTCTCTGACTCCAGCGCATGTATCCCACTACAAAATCATACAGACCGCGCGGATATTTTCCGGTAAAGAGGATTGCCCAGAAGGCAATGAAAGTCACCACAGAAGCCGCAATACCAAAAAAGAATAATACAATACCGTGCGGTATCCCTACATAAATCCATCCGAAAAGCGCTTTTAAAACCACCATTCCGCGGGATAACTTCTCTGGATATACCACGGTATAATCAGCCGGATAATTAGCCATACATTACCCCCTTCATGTAAATTTTAAGAACAATATAGCGTATTCGATATTAAATGGCAATACCTTAGAGGCATGGCTGTGGTTTAACAGAGTGGCTTAAGCACCGGGCTTACTTAATTACGCCGTACCTTAATCTCACGAGGTCACCGCCAAACTGGTCCACACCCAGCAGTTTAAGGTTCAATACTCCGGAAGCCGTCATCAAATCGGGGGCGCGGTACAAAGAACGTGCAGAAATTCCGCCCACCAGATACGGGTGAACAAGCAGGCTAACCTCGTCTACCAGACCGGCGCGCAAAAGGATGCCGTTGAGAGTCCCTCCGCTGTCAACGCGGATCACCTTAACCCCATAGGTGGCGCTCAGTTCTTCCAGTGCGGAGCGATAATCTGCGTGGCTTTCGCCGGTAGTGATGAATGGCAAGTGCCTCTTTTCCAGGTATTCGATATAAGATGCGGGCGTGCTCTGAGAAACCAGGATGATCTGGTTTCTCCAGTAGGGCTCATGGCGCAGTACATGCAATATATGACGTAGCCGTCCACGGCTGTCCGGAATTACCAGGAGGGGCCGTGTATCTTCGGAGTTCGGTTTCTGATGCTCGAAAGCTTCCTCGTCTTCTTGAGTAAATTGTTCTTCTCGGTAGGCTTTTAACATGGTATCACTACCGGCCAGAGTGGCATCCTCTTTCCAGCCAGCAGCAAGTTCATAGAATTTCCCCACATCGGCCGTAAACCAGTCAATGCGGCCATCGACGCTCACGGCATTGTGAATGATTACATAGGGCAGCATATGGACCTCCTATTTTATCGCACCTGCAGGAATAATATATAAGGGGCTTTCATTTTCGGGCATTGATAGACAGATCTTCACCTGGTTATCATCGAAGGCACCAATGGTTACTGCTCCCAGTTTAAGGGCTGTTGCTTCAAGACAAATATTTTGAGCGGCATGCCCTGCTTCCATTTGAACATAACGAATACCTCTGTCACCGTATTTTCCAGTGGTCCTGGCATATACCGCCGAGATTATAATATCAATTGCGCCATTTTTGACCGATGCCTGTCCCAGGGCGGCTTCGGATAACTCGTTCCTGATATCCTGATTGCTTATGTTAGTCAGTCTATGATTCTGGGGTATATATCGGTAAATCCCGGGAGATAGGTTTTCAACGTTACCGACGATTAGATAGACTTCCAACGGATAAAGGCCTCCGGCAGACGGGGCAGTTCGACCGCCGTTATCAGCCGTAATACCTTGAGCTGACCACAGTAGCTGGGAGACTTCTTCCAGATTTAAAGCGGATTGAGAATATTCCCGGATCGATCTTCTGTTGTGTAAACTTTCTTCCACAGAAATATTACCTGTAAATCTTGGTTCGGAGAGTTCGATTGATGGCGCAATCGTCGCAGGAGGGAGTGAAGGTGAGGTTTGGTAAGTTGGAGTTGTCAAATTAGCACGGCCACAAGCGGGTAAAATAATCAACATTAATATTAAGATAACCCATGATTTCCTCTTCATAACGGTTCTCCTAATACTAATTTTAAATCAATTAAAGGTTAAGGAATTAATCC
>DEUU01000359.1 GCA_002362735.1 Dehalococcoidia bacterium UBA3254 | reverse complement strand
TGATTATAGATCAAGGAACGGTGATTTCTTCACTAAGTATTGACACAATAGCATAAAACTCCTATGATGATTATCACCGTTGGATTATCACTATAGGGGTAAAGCTAATGGAACCGATGATCTATCTTAATGGAAGACTCATTCCTGCAAATAAAGCCCAAATTTCAATCATGGACAATGGTTTTTTATTCGGATATGGCGTATTTGGCGTTATGAGAGTCTATGAGAGTATAGCTTTCCGCCTTGAAAGCCAGCTAGATCGTTTGAAAAAATCCCTGGAAAGATTGGGAATCAGTATTGATATCGAAATACTACTTCCAGCTATCATGGCGACGATTCAGGCAAATAGCATTAAAGAAGGCTATGTCAGAATTACAATATCAGCCGGGGTAGGAACCCTCATTCCCGATCCTCATAAATGCACAGAACCAACAGTAGTGATAATGCCGGCAGAATACACTCCGCCTTCACAAGACCAATGTGAAAAAGGATTCAGAGCCATGATCTCCTCCTTTCACCGCCATTCCGGATCTCCGATATCCGAAATGAAAACCCTCAACTATCTTGAAAGTATGCTTGCCCGTCAAGAAGCCAGGATGGCAGACTACAATGAAGCCATCTTGTTAAATGATAAAGGATTTTTATCAGAATCGAGTTCGGGGAATGTTTTCATATTTAAGGATAATATTCTAAAGACACCGGAGGTGAATAGTGGTTTCATTTCCGGGATAGTAAGGGAAGTGATCCTGGAAATTTCGCCCCTATTGAATGTTAAGGTCGTCGAGGCAGATATCCATCTTGACGACCTTTTAAGTGCGGAAGAAGCCTTTCTTACCAATTCAATAATTGAGGTAATGCCCTTAGTAACAGTTAATGATCAAATAATTGGAAACGGGAAACCGGGTATTATTACTAAAAAATTAATGGAAGCATTTCGAAATCAGGTGATTAAGGAAACAAGACCATAAAATCCTGATTCACCAAACCATGGTAATAATTACCCTGGTGAGCCGTAAAACACAGAACTGAGTAATCCGGGTCTTCAACACCCAAAGGATAGTATTTTTCAGCTCCATCCATCCAGAGCATTTTCCGGGAGTCAAGGTCCTGCAATATTTCCACAGTGCCTATCAACATTAGACCTTTGAAATTATCCTCGTCAACGTAATAGACACAGGCCCGATTGTCGTTCTTCAGTTGCTGTACTCTCTTTGACGAGGTATTAGTGCTGAACCAGATTTTTTTCAGGCCATCATGTTTTAGATTCAACATGGCTTTAATATTGGGAAAACCAGCCGTGCTATTAGTTCCCAACAACGCTATTTGGGATTTTTCTACCAGTTTCAGACTTTCGATCAGCACTTCTTCCAGGTTCATGTGTTCCCCTTTTGTTTCTTAAAAATGTGGGCATCAGTACTTTACTACTGTACTAGAAATTCAGATCACCAGTCCCAGAAACACTATGAGTGCTATTATATTAGTTTGTATAATTCACAGCAAATCTATTGCTGAGCAACATGGGAAATAAATAAAAAGAAGACAGCCGGTTGTCCAAACTTAAAATAAAAGAATCGTTTTATGTGGACAACCGACTGTCTGAAGAAGCACTAGAAATCTTTATTTCATTTCTTGGCGTTCAATGGTCTTACCGGTCTGGCTTCGATATATCCGCGGTATCCCATTGGCGCCAGTTGGAACCGGGGACCATCCTCGTCCGCCCAGCGGAAACCGTAGATTTCCGGATTATAGGTTTTCATAACCGCCCATAGATCTCCAATAGCTTCCTGGAATTTCTCATCTTTGTACGGCTGGCCTTGAAAAACCATTATTTTAGAAAGCGGTAAATCGATGAGCTCAAATCCTTCGGGGACTTCTCCCGAATAATCGGAGGGCACTTCAACCCCCTGGGTGTAAGTAGAGGTTCCTGGCCGGCGCATGTTTTCCGGCAACCACATCCCAATAGGCTCATAAAGAGCTTCTTTGATACTGGTCAGTATGTTCCAGATATCACATCCGACTTCTTCGCAATACTCAAAATAGTGAGTGGCTTTGACGCCTCGTTTTAATATCAATTTACGGGCAGGACGGTCGACAACCTGAACAAATACAGTATTAACATTAGGATTTTCTGTCATGAGATCATCTCCTTTTTGTAACATCAGAAAGTAATCACGGACTCGGGCAGGCATAAAGAGTCTCAGCGGAGGCGTATTTTTACTGTAAAACTGCGGACTCATACCAAATTGTTTGGAAAAAGCCCTGGTGAATCCTTCATGGGATTCGAATACAAAGTCCAGAGCCACATCGATTACCCGAATATCCTCATCTCTGAGCTTTATGGCTGCCCAAGACAGCCGTAAAGCCCGGAGGTACTCGAAGGGGCTATTGCCGGTTAATTCCTTGAAAATCCTGGCGGAATGCCAGGGAGAATAACCGGCAGTCCGAGCGAGTGCATGTAAAGATACCGGTTCCTGAATATGTTGTTCGATATAGTCTTGCATCCGCTGAACAGCGTTTATTTTTTCCCAGTTTTCCGTATTCATACCTCGTGTTTTAGAGTATAGCACCGGAGCACCGAACTTTTCTTGACTTGTTTTGCTATATTTGGGGGGATAAAAAAGCCCCGCTCGGAATTCCGACCGGGGCTGGCAGATTAATTGATACAGACCTAATTCATCCCACGGGGCGCTCGACGCTATGCAATCTCCCACATCAAC
>DEUU01000042.1:4505-8677 GCA_002362735.1 Dehalococcoidia bacterium UBA3254 | reverse complement strand
CCATTTTTTTCATACAGTTGAGCTGGAGGCCCCCTGCTGTCGGCAATTAGCGCTGCTTCCATGCCTGCAGGACCACCGCCAATAACGGCAACTTTCTTTTTCGTCGTTGGAGGCTGAATCATTCTATCAAGCCTGTGCTCAAGTCCCCAGGCCGGATTAACAGAGCAGACGCTGATCCAGGGTTTGAAGTAGCTGCTAATATGGCAGGCGTTACACCTGAGACATGGTACCACATCATCATTTCGGCCTGCATAGGCTTTAAGGCCAAAATCAGGGTTGCATATCCAGGCTCTCGCTAGGCCAACAAAATCAGCCTTTCCGGAGGCGATGGCTTTCTCGCAATCGTCCAGATCTAAAAATCCCCCGTTAGCGACAACAGCGATGCCGGCGCCGCTCTTTTTGATGTTTTCCGCCAGATAGAGAAATGGCGTACGTTCCGGATTGAAACCAGTTGGATGAGTCGGCTCCATCTCGCTCGTTTTTATCAGGAGCAGGTCTATATGTCCGGTGAATAATTTTGCATATTCGGCTGCGTCTTCCATGGTAAATCCGCCCGGAGGTTCATATCCGCTCATGGAGGCTTCGATCAGAAAGTCCTTCCCGCACCTTTTCTTTATACGGTCGGTAATCATTAATATAAAACGAGCTCGATTTTCCAGGCTGCCACCGTAACAATCAGTCCTTCTATTTGTGAGCGGAGATAGAAGTCTTCCCAGGAGCGTGAGGCGGTAGGCCATGTGCAAAGATACTCCATCAAAACCGACTTCTTTAATAAGAGTTGCTTGAAGAACAATATCATCAGCAAATTTATCCATCATATCTGTGGGAATCTCTTTGATCATCCTGATGGCCGTCCCATTTCCATTGGTGTTGTAATAGTAAGCTCCCTTGCTGACATCATATTGTTCCGGCAAGTCCGCATCCAGGGACATTAGAGTCTTGGCCCCGTGGAAATGAATGACTTCGCTCAATTCGGAAAGATAATTCTGGGCTCCGATATCGAGCAGATCATAGTGGTGTCGACGTTCCATTCCGTACTGCCCGTGATCCGGATTAAAAATATTTGGATGTGCCAGACGTTCCTTGATCGGGTCTAAGGTCTTTCTGGTGATTGGTAATCCTGCACCACTGCAGATGACCAGGCCTGCACCGCCCTTGGCTTTATTGGCATAATGGGTAATGATGGCATCCGAGGGATAAGGTTCTGGACCCTGAGTAAAATAGGGAGCACTCGGTGCGGCTATCATTCTGTTTTTAATTATGACATTGCCTAATTTAAACGGGGACAATAGACTCGGATAATTTGTTGACATAATGGTTCCTCCTGAACAGTTTTGCAATTATGGATTCTAACACTCGTTCTGTTGCTTCTGCAACATTCGAAGCTATGGATGTTTGAGGATATTGAATTCTGGCAAATAACGGCCTATCATTATTTAGCACGCTATTGCAATCAGGATAAAAAGGATAAAGGAAACTTTAATTTGACGAATCAACCTCCATCACTTTCCATCGAAGAGAAACGTTCCCATTTTAATTACGGCTTTATCACAGTGATATTGTCTTTTTTTCTTTTATTCATCGCCGGTGGTACTCTTTATAGTTTTGGGGTCTTCTTTAAGCCTGTTTTGACTGAGTTTGGCTGGAGCCGAGCGGCTACGGCTGGAGCTTATTCCCTGAATATGATCCTGAGCGGTGTGGCCGGGATTGTAGCGGGCAGATTATGCGATAGATTAGGTCCCAGACCGGTCGTTATTGCAGGTGGCATTTTCATGGGTTCGGGCTTTTTGCTCATGTCGCAGGTAAACGCTATCTGGCAGATCTACGTTTTTTTTGGAGTACTGGCCAGTCTGGGATTGAATTGCATTGTATTGCCCTCGGTATCGAGTACCGCCAGATGGTTTTCTAAAAGAAGAGGTCTGGCCAGCGGCATTGTTATGGCAGGCTCGGGAGTCGGTACTGCATCCGTGCCGCCTCTGGCTAATTACCTTATTGTCCACTACAGCTGGCGGACATCTTATATCCTCATCGGCTCTGCAGTTCTGGTGCTGGTAATTGTTTTTGCCCTGTTCCTTAAGCGTGTTCCCAGCCAGGAGAAAATAACGGTTAAAGAAGCCAGTGCGGAAACTACGGGTTCGGATTTACAGACTCAGGGTTACTCTTTCCGCCAGGCAATTCAATCCTGGACCTTCTGGATAATTTGCATTATAGGTTTGTTTTTTGGCTTTGGTCAACAAACGATTATGGTTCATATTGTTGCCCATGCTACCGATATTAATATTGCCGCCGCTACGGCTGCTACTATTTTAACGGTGATAGGATTGATCAGTATTGTCGGTAAACTTTCTTTGGGTAGCCTTTCGGATAGAATGGGCAACAGGTTAATTTTGACCATGATTTTTACTTTTATAGCTATGGCTTTTATATGGTTGATCTTTGCCGATAAGCTTTGGATGATCTATTTGTTTGCAGCAGTTTTTGCCATCGGTTATGGCGGCATGATTACTGTACAGTCGCCTTTAATAGCCGAATATTTTGGCTTAAGATCTCATGGCGTAATCCTGGGATTGACCATGCTTACCGTCAGTGGCGGAGGAGCCCTGGGTTCTCTGATTGCTGGCCGCATCTTCGATGTTAGCGGCGGCTATCAATTGGCTTTTATTATCTGCGGTATCCTGGGCGTGACGAATATAATACTATCTATATCATTGAAATCGAGTTATAGGGTAAGACAAAAATAGCGACAGATATTTCCTCTCGTATCCAAAATAATCTCACTGTTCCTCTTCTTTTTTCCCTGAAATCGTGAGTTATTTCTGTTTAGAAAAATGAGAAGGCAGAGTTTTCGCTCTGCCTTCCAAAAAAGTCTATTACGCCAGACGTTTTACTTGATGCGTGCGGACACGGCGTTGGAGTAGCCCGATACGCTGTTAGCGTTATAAGCCTGAATACGGTAATAATAAGTACTGGCGGTGGTCAGTGAATCGGTATAGGTTGTGACGTTCGCCCCTGCTGTACCCACCCTACTATATTTAATTCCACTTCGGGATTTAACACCTCTTTCAATGTAAAATCCCGATTCATTTCCAGATTTATCACTCCAGGTTAGTGTCGCCTTGCGGCCTCCAGCCTGGATTATTAAGTTTGTGGGGGCGTTCAGTACACTTGGATCAATTACATTAATGACCATATTAGCTGAACTGGAAGCGCCCAGGTTGTCGGTTACTGTCAATTTTGCAGTGTAAGTTCCACCGTTGGAATAGATATGGCTGATGGTAGGGCTCATTGTCGTCACATTAGTGCCATCGCCAAAGCTCCAGGCGTAGGATGCAATCCCATTTGAATCATTACAAGCTGTAGCATCAAAATTAACCGTTAGAGGCAAATTTCCGCTAACCGGATTGGCTGTAAATGAAACGGTCGGTGGCGGGTTAGAAACGGCGATGGTAACACTCTTAGAGCCGGTATTATTTTGACTATCTGTGACCGTTAAGGTAGCGGTATATTGGCCGGGTGACTGATAAGTATGGTCGACTGAAGCTGTAAATGCGCTCGCACCATCCCCGAAAGTCCAGAAATAACCGCTAATTGCATTACCCGCTGGGCTGCTTGATGATGAGCCATCCAATCTAACAGTTAGAGGCGCATCTCCTGTAATACGGTCTGTAGTTATCACTGCGAGGGGAAGTTGATTGTACGAATTGAAAGTATAATCTATCCAGGCGTAAACCTGTGTACCATCAGAAGTCTTGGGCAGACTGCCAGCAGTGCCTACCAGAGTGTTTCCCTGGTATAATTTAAACGAATTAATAGTGGTGATGTCACCGGTAGTGCTGTCTTTAATACCGATAAACCAGCGATTAGTTCCCGAAGCGTATTTAGTTAAGTCGGTAAAATCGAACACAAAGGTCCCATCACAAGCTGTGGTTGTGCCATTGAAGGCAAAGTCACCGCCGGAATAGTTAACTGCCTTAGGAGTCCAGGTATAGGTCGGGGTATTGGATGAAGTTGAGCCGATTCCCAGAGTTACTCCGACCTGCCCACGTTTCAACTGGTTCAACGTAATTTCCGCTTTTATCGCTGGTGTGTAAACTGTCGGACTGACGGTCAGCGCATAGACTGTTCCGCTGAAGAAGATGCCTCCTGTCATTCGGTCGCTGGTAGGCCAGGTT
>DEUU01000042.1:0-4176 GCA_002362735.1 Dehalococcoidia bacterium UBA3254 | reverse complement strand
TCACCAGTACCCCAGGAGTTCGCAATCTTGAAGGCCCCTTTTTCACCCGGGTCAACTGCTCCATTACCATTTAAATCGCACCACAGGTCATCATTGTACCCGACAATGGTCATTCCATGACCACCCTGTGAAGTATTCCTCTCATAGCTGGCAATGTAATGTCCGGCATAATTATCATCGGCCGTGGTTGCCGGATCATTGCTGATCTGAGTTTTTACCCAGGAATTAACATAAGTGCCAATGACCATGATGTGGCCGTTAGCCAGTTGCGTTTTAATATTTGTAATCATCGTATCCACATTGGAATTGTATATTGATCCGGTTGATTGAATTCGGTAGCTGATAGCCTTATCCCAGTGCGCAGGGTCCATATCCCAGGCCAGATAGTTGGAATCATAAGGAAAATCGGACCAGGAGGCAGCACCATTTTTCAGTTCCAAACTATAAGCTTCTGAGAAAGAAGAACCGTTATTGGCACCTCGATTAATCATGTTATAGGTCCATTTTGGGGAAAAAATGACGTTATTATCTCCATTTCTGGCATTTCTGCCGAGGACCAGATTGGTCTCGTAAGTGTATTGATAATAAGTGGTCGCCCAGGCGACACAGGAGCCAAGCGAACCCTGACTTCGTACGGGAGGAAATGCTTGAGAGGTGCTGTTATCCAATGTTGCCGGGAGATCACCGGCTGAGATGGACGTAGTTTGTGTATCATTTCCGCCTGATGTTGTGAATATAGCCTCTTCACCTGGTTTTGCGATGTCCATCTGGTTTGCAGTCAGGGGTGCCATACCTCTGGTTTTGCGAAAAGAGTTAATTCTTTCCAGACCATTTGAATTCAATCGTATTTTCTGGATAACCGGGAAGTTCTTTTGCATCCAGGCTGCCTGCTCAGTCGTGGGTGGATTTAATCCCGTACCCAGTGGTTGGGGATCCTGAGCAAAAACACTAACGGGAACCATCATGATAACGAGAGCTGTTAAGATCATTGAAACCAGTAGTGAACGACCAATGCTCATCAATGGTTTCCTCCTTAGACTGTTTAACCTATTGTTGATGTTAACCTAATCCAGGGAGGCTAGCTATTCCTCATTGGTCTCAAGTTTGAGGGGGATTTTGGTACTATTTCTTTTAATTTGGGGAATATTCATCTTAGACGTATGAAATCTAAGGGGGAAAACGGAATGACCCGACTTGGAGACTGATATTAATTTGAGTCCTGGACGGTTAAAGGCCCGGGTAGAAGTTAGTCTTTCAAAATCACATCTGGGTATGTTAAACATAAGTATGGGCATATTCTGGGTATTGACACGTATGATATAATAATGTAAATTAGAAGATCGATAAGGACAATAGATTTTTTACCTTTCGATTAAACCACCTTCGTACAGCTTAACTTTTTAAATATAAAATGCCAGTTTTCAATTAATACCATCTCTATAAGTTAAACCTTATATCGTTTACAGGTGACGAATAACAAAAACAGTTCCGGTAGAAAGACCGTTTCAATCAATTTCTAAGATGCATACCAGATAGAAACATTAAGGATGCCTCTGGAGTTGAGAAGCCAGTTGCTTTTGATAGTCTGACGATCAATTGTGAACATCCAATATCGAATAAAGATATCAAAAAATCAGGGAGGGAAGAAATTGAAAAGGACCGCATTTTGGTTTAGCCTTCTATTAGTTTCGGTACTACTGGTAAGTAGTCTATTAGCTTGCGGTACAACACAATCTCCGGCAACAACTACGACTGCTCCGCCAGCAACCAAAACTACCGTTGCTGCCACGACTGCCGCAGCAGTAACTACATCAGCTCCGCCAGCAACCACAGGTAAAGTCATAGAGTTGAAATTGAGTCATGTCTTTTCCACCACTGCTTTTGCTCACACGTTGTATCTAAAATTTGCCGACAGGATTAATGAACGGACCAACGGCAGAGTAAAAATTACAGTTTATCCGGCCGGAATTCTTAACGAGGTAAAATTAGCTTTCGATGCGGTAAAGACAGGAGTAGCCGACATAGTCCACCATTCTACCAGCCAGACCCCGGGAATGCAGCCGTCTATTGAGGCACTTTGCCTACCTATAACTGCCAAAAATAGCTGGGTCGCTGATAAAGTATGCGTCGATTTCTTTACTAATTTTAAAGTACCGGAGCTAAAAGAATTTGCAGACGTACATCTCCTTGCAATTGTTGGACCTTCCGGTCCCTCATATCTTGTAACAAAAGATAAACCCATAACCACTCTTGCCGATGTGAAAGGGCTCAGACTAATAGGCGGCGGTATGCGCGCCCAGGTACAGAACTCCTGGGGTGCTACCAGTTCCAGTCTTGCTCCTCCGGAAATGTATCAAGCCATGGAAAAGGGGATTGCAGATGGTGCAATGGTGCCCAGTGAACTATTACAATCTCAAAAACTGGGCGAAGTCTTAAAATATATGACTGTTATCCCAACTCTTATCTACGGACCGAGCCAGTTGATAATGAATTCGAGCAAATGGAATTCTCTTCCTCCCGATATACAGCAGATTTTTAATGAGACAGTAAAGGAATTCCAGGAATGGGATGCCAATACGTGGTGGTATTCGGATTCTCTGGGCATAGACTACTTCCTCGGACAACCGGGAAGAAAGATCTATGAGATTCCGCAAGCAGACTGGTCACAATGGGTAAATCCTATTCAGCCAATTTATGACACTTATATCCAGAGTAATACCAAGCTCGGGCTTCAGGCCACAGAATACATTGATTTTATCAAACAACGCTGCGATTATTGGAACAATCATGTACCTGACAAACAGACTACCATGGATTGGGTTAAAAAAGAAATTCTTAAGAAGTAACTATTGAAAAATATGACATAAACCCAATAAAATAGGAGCCGGCGAAGCTTAAACCGACCCGGAGTCCGGAGTATAGATGGATGCTTTAATTATCAATCCGGGTGATGGTAAAGCTTCGCCGACAAATATTATGAAAATTATAAAACCGAGAGATTTGGTACCACCTCATGTAAGAGGGTTTGATTAATGGATATTGGGATCCGGATAGGAAAAATTTCTAAGGTTTATGGCGCAGTAACTGATATCATTGTGTGGATTGGATATATTGTTACCATCTCTATGGTATTAGTAGTTCTTATAGATGTCACGGGACGATATTTTTTCCATCTGCCCCTGCTTGGCAGTTATGAACTTGTGGAACAATTCATGGTACTGGCGGGCGGCTTTATGTTAATGTATTGTACTGTCAAACGAGGCCACGTGGTGATCGATTTAGTCACCAACCGGTTCCCAGGAGGCGTCCGGAAATATATCCGTTCTGTCATTTCTGCGATAGGCTTTGGGACCTCTCTTCTCATAGCTTATAATGTGTTTCTATTTGCGCTGAGGCAGCTAAAACCGTACCCACAGACGACCGACGTTTTAAAGTTAGTTACTGCTCCTTTCCAGTTTTCGCTGGTATTAGCTTTGCTCCTTTGCAGTATTGCTTTTCTGTTCCAGACCTTCGATTTCCTGACAAAAAAATCTGCTAAAGAAAATGGAGAAACCAATATCTTATGAGCTCCGAACTGATAGGTTTAATCGGAATCATTGTTATAATCGCTATCATGTTCCTGGAAGTACCCATCTGGCTTTCTATGGTTGTGGTGGGCATAATCGGTTTCGGCATTCTCGTTGGCTGGCCCCAGGCTATGAGTATGGTAGCGCAAAGCACCTTGGGGACACTCCAGAATTATTCATTTTCCGTACTGCCTGTTTTTATCCTAATGGGTGAGATAGCTAATGCCTCCGGAATGATGAAAGAAGCCTATCATTCGACTGCTACCTGGGTGGGCAGACTGCCCGGGGGTCTGGCAATGGCCAGTATTCTCGGAGCAGCCGCCTTTTCTTGTGTTACCGGCTCGAGCCTGGCTACTGCTGCACTAATGGCTAATGTCTCTCTTCCGGAGTTAATTCATCATAAGTATGATGTTCGCCTTTCTGTCGGTACGCTTACAGCAGGCGGAACTCTGGGCAGTCTTATTCCTCCAAGCGGCCTGATGATTATTTATGCAATCCTGGCGGAAGTTTCTATCGGTAAATCTTTAATCGCCTGTTATATTCCTGGATTTCTACTGGCATTATTGTATGTCCTTCAAATATTAATTCAATGCAAGTTAAATCCTAAATT
>DEUU01000017.1 GCA_002362735.1 Dehalococcoidia bacterium UBA3254 | reverse complement strand
TGAGAACCCTGCACTCATTCTACTGGACTTGAAGCTACCATTAATCAACGGGCTGGATGTCCTCAAAGAGATAAGGGCTAATAAATATACCAGTCAGATACCGGTGGTAGTGCTGACATCTTCTTTGGAAGAAAAAGACCAGACTGATAGCTATAAATTGGGGGCTAATGATTTCATTCGCAAACCGACCGGTTTCTCACGTTTTATTGAAGAAATCCAACAAATAAAGGCAAAATGGTTACCTTAAGTTGATGGATGTCAATCTCTTGAAATGTTATTGGCTAGAAGCGATCTTAGTCCACGTTCGGTTATAATAGGTTTAGGCAATGGGTCACTTATTGACCAAACCTTCTCAATGATTTCTTCTGGTAATTTCAGAATGTTTAAGACCTGAGTTACCATGGCCTTGGATACTCCCAACATACGGGATAGATCAGCCCGTGAACGATATTTCTTTTCTGATAAATCCTTTTGCCATTCTCGGGCGAGATAAATAGGATTGCGATACTGATGCTTACATATTTTGGTCAAAAGCTGATGATTCGTGACCTTGGGCATCTCGAAGACCATGCGGAAAGTTCTATCTTCTGATGGCTCCGGAGTACTTGATCCTCATTAACAAAAATTAGCAAAATCCTCAAGTTTAGCTTCAAATTAGAAGTCATGAGTCTTTTTATTAAATGTTAATCTATGCTCCTGGCTCGTGAGTTAGTCGGTTCACTACTTAATGCGATAGGTAAAACTCGCTTCAAAGAGGTCCTCAAAGTGGAGATGTGAATTTAACTTGAGCTGAATAACGACACATTGCTTTCAATCAAAAATATGGCGCTTATGAAATTGGCCTTCATGAACCATCTTAGTATCGCGACGTTTGCTCATTTCTTTCTCCTTAAAAAGCCTTCTTCCCAGCTTTTTGGATACGGTCGGTAGGCAGTAATAAGAACTGATGGAGATACCCTCCCTTTTGGAATTCCCCACACCACATGTACAGGTTGACCTTTTCGATCTATTTGTAGAACAAGAGTACAAGGTCCTTTGGGATAATCCGGATATTCCTCAACTATTATAGCGTCTTTAGCAGACGAAATAATATCACGTACGAAGAGTCCATCCGAAGATTTTTACTCAGGTAGTTTCTTCAGTGGTTTTATGTAAAATGTCTCAATTGTATTAGACCCTGTTGGTTCATTCTTCTCCCAATCTCCGAAGCAGCCTGAACTCTATTGTAGTACAGGGTTAAAAAATGTTTGCTACAACTAGATGAACGAATAACCAATTATTTGACAAAGTATTCAAACATGGAGATTATGAATCGGAATAGTAAGACAAAAATTCCAAATTATTACCACTTTGAAAATGAAAACTGGAAAATTCTAAATTACCTGCAAATATAGGCTTCCGAGACGAAATTAGAATGCAATCTAAAATGGGGTCTGACTGAATAGCGCACCCGGAACTAACACCCCGGGTGCGCTAAAGAGATATATGAATTTTCCTTGGAATAAAGCCCTGGATCAGAAATTATTTGAAGGGATTAGTACTGATCTTGGCATACTTGTCTATCAGAGCCCGGTAATCCGTAAGCAACTTAGTGCCCGGCATTCCGGCTTTGTCTGTGTCTGCAGCCCAGGCTGTGGCTTGAGCGGCCTGTATTTTCTGCAAAGCCGCGATGTCTTCGGCACTGGGTTTAATAATCTCGATTTTGTTATCCTTCATGATTTGCTCTGACATCGGGAACAGTGGCTGGCCCTGACGATAAAAGCAATCTACATTCATTTGTACCTCGTCCGGGACTATTGCCTTGAAAGTGGCCTGAATATCCGCCGGTAACTTGGCCCAGGAATTCTTGTTGATAAAGATGATCTGCATCTTCCCACCAAAGGGGAACATATCGATATTTTTGGCAACTTCATAGAATTTGAAATCGGCAATCGGAGAAAATCCAGCCATATTTCCATCTATGGTCCCCTTTTGCATCCCTTCATATTGTTCCTGGGGACCCATGGCCACCGGTACAGCCCCTAATGTGGTCAAAGTCTGTGACTGGATACCAACGGCTGAAATTTTCTTACCTTTAAAATCAGCAATGGTGCGGATAGGTTTGGTGGTGATTACGTAGTAATCGGATACAAAATCAACTCCAATGGGAATAACCCCGTATTTTGCATATTCGGATGCCAGCGGTTCCTGATTCATCAGGTCCCAGAAGGCCATGGACATCGCCCACCAGTCCGTCCCAAAACCGGGCTGCATGGCTACCATGGATAGCGGCAGTTTGCCGGCTTCCTTATCTTGAGCTTCTCCGCCAATATCGCAGACACCCGTACTGGTAGCATTCAAAACCTGATTGGCGGGGGTTAAACTCTGTGACCAGTAGGGTTCAACTTTTACCTGACCATTGGTCTTGGCGGCTATCATTTTACAATAATTTAAGAAAAATAGGCTCGATCCTGATGGGGGAGGATTCGATCCTTCGGGAGGAGGCGCCACACAACTGATGGGAGCCAGGCTTAAAGTGTATTTGGCGGTGGAGACGGTGGATGCAGCGGG
>DEUU01000004.1 GCA_002362735.1 Dehalococcoidia bacterium UBA3254 | reverse complement strand
TCTTTCTCTTTAGAACGCCTTCAGATTCCTGTAAAACTGAATACGGAAATCAACCGGGAACAGGTTGCAGAGATGAAACCGGATGTCGCTATCATTGCTACTGGAGCGGTGCCTTCAATGATGCAGATTGCCGGTGCGGGTCAGAGAGATATTTGCCAGGCAAACGACGTGATTCAGGGTAAAGTAGAAGTCAAGGGCAGAACTGCTGTTCTCGGCGGTAGTATACTGGCCATGGAAACATGCATACTACTGGCAGAGCGAGGGATAGAGGTAATTATAATAAGTCACAGTGGGCTGGGCGGCCGCAAAGGTCCAGATGATATGATCACATTTAGAGGTCTATTGAGGCGCCTGGTTGATTTGAGAATTCCTATTTACCTGAATGCTTCTATTCTGGAAAAGACGGAAAAATCTCTGACGATTGGGTTAGGAGGGGAAATCATAACATTGCCGGCGGAAACAATGGTGCTGTCTATCGGGGTTAATCCCGTGGATAACCTGGTCACTGAGTTGAAGGGTGTAGTGTCGGAGATATATCCCATCGGAGACTGCGTCATGCCAGGCAACGCCGCCCAGGCGACTTACAGCGCTGCCAGGCTGGCAATGAAATTATAAGAGGGAATCTTATGGGGAAAACAGCAAATTCATTTAAGAGACTTCTGGAGCCCGGCCGGATCGGAAAATTGGAAATAAAAAACCGGATAGTTATGGCTCCCATGGGTACCTATCTGGCAGGGCGGGATGGCATGGTGACCGACCGGATGAAATGCTATTACGAGGAGCGGGGGAGGGGTGGGGCAGGGCTTTTGATAGTGGGGGTGGCTTCTGTAGACTTTCCCCGCGGCCGGGTCATGACCCGTCAGGTAGCCATTTCCGATGATAAGTTTATCCCAGGCCTTTCGCAACTGGCAGAGGCGGTTCATAAACATAATTCTAAGGTAGGTATCCAATTACAGCATGGAGGCCGTATTGCCGCACCTTTTCTCTCAGGAGGTCACGAGCCGGTATCGGCTTCAGTAGTGCCTTTGATACCAAAAGAACTCGGAGAAACACGTGAGCTCACCATTCCACAAATAGAAGAAATTATTGAATGCTTTGCAAAAGCTGCTGGAAGGGCAAAATTATCCGGAATCGATGGCGTGGAAATTCACGCTGGCCACGGATATCTTATCAACCAATTTCTTTCGCGGTCCACTAACCGGCGACAGGATATTTACGGTGGCGATTTATCTGGCCGGGTCAGATTTCTCCGGGAAATTATTAAGGCGGTGAGAGAAAATGTTGGCAACGATTATTCAGTCTGGTGCCGTCTTGACGGCCAGGAATTTTCGATAAAAGACGGAATTACCCGGGAAGAAGCTCAGGAAATTTCACGCATAGCGGAGGAGTCCGGGGTTGATGCTGTTCATGTTTCCGGCTACGGGGGTTCCGAAGGTGTTCATTTTACTGAGGCTCCTCTGGTCAATATCCCGGGATATCTGGTATCTCTGGCGAGAGGCATAAAAAAAATGGTGAAAGTACCGGTCATCACTGCCGGAAGGCTTAGCCCGGAGATGTCGGAGCAGGTCCTGCTTCGGGGCGATGCCGATTTTATCGCCATGGGCCGGCCTTTGCTCGCTGATCCGGACCTTCCTCACAAGCTGGCTCAAGGGACCAGCCTGGATATCCGGAGATGCATTTACTGCTACAGTTGCGTGCATCAGATATTTGTGCGGAGTAATATCTGTTGTGCTGTTAACCCCGCGGTTGGAAAGGAGAGCGAGCCTGCTCCCAAGCTGCCGGAAAGAGTCAAAAAAGTCGTAGTCATAGGTGGCGGCCCGGCCGGCATGGAAGCTGCTCGAACTGCTGCCCTGAGAGGTCATCAGGTAACACTCTTTGAAAAAGATAAACATCTGGGTGGGTCACTGATTGCCGCGGCTATCGTTCGGCCTGAAAATGAGGAACTGGTCAAATTTTATAAACATCAATTAAAGAAATTAAAAGTCGTAGTTAAAAATCATGTTACCGTGACACCGGATCTCATTGATCGTATCAAGCCTGAGGTCTTGATTTTGGCAACCGGGGCGGTCAGACAGAATCCACAGATAGAGGGGATCAGGGAAAAACTGGTCCTGGATGGAGATAGCTTGCGACAGATATTGAGGAAATTTCCGTTGCTTTCACCGGGAGCGTTCCGCAGTTTTTCTCAATTATGGATGCCGCTGGGGAAGAACATTGTCATACTGGGGGGAGGAATGGTTGCCTGTGAACTGGCAATTTTTCTGGCTGAAAGAGGACGCCGGATTACGATCCTTGATAATGAAGACCAGATAGCCCCGGAGATGGCTTTGCCGATGAAATGGTTGATGATGGACAAATTTAACCAGAGTAAAGTGAGTATACTTACTGGAGTTAAATACGACCGTATCACCTCCCACGGAATCGATTTTATATCCCGGGATGGAATCAAACAGAAGAGGGAAGCGGATAATATTATCGTGGCGACGGGAACGGCCGCAGATCCAAAAACATTTATTTCATTCGAGGGTAAAGCTCCGACGATTTATTCCATCAGAGATTGCAGAGGCACC
>DEUU01000433.1 GCA_002362735.1 Dehalococcoidia bacterium UBA3254 | reverse complement strand
CAGTACGATTATCACCATAATCAATTTAGTTCAAGATTGGAGTAGTAAGTCATGAGATGGGGAATGGTAATTAATCTTTCGAAGTGCGTCAGGTGTCATGCTTGCGTGGCAGCTTGCAGGATAGAACATTTTCTCCCTTTAAGGGTCACCTGGCCTCGATTAATTGCGTGGGAGACTGAGACCGGTCAAGGGGTTGATGTTACCACTTACCCGGTCCGCTGTAATCAGTGTAAGGATGCACCGTGTCTAAATGTCTGTCCGGCATCAGCCACCGAAAGACGTGCGGATGGCATCGTAACTGTGGATCAAAATAAATGTGTCGGTTGTCGTTATTGTGTAATTGCCTGTCCTTATCAGAACCGTACGTTCCTCTCAAAAAATAAAAATCCAGGCTATTTCCCCGGGCATGCCTTAACAGCGTTCGAGAAAAAAGGCAAAAAACTTTATCCTCATCAGGAAGGAACCACCGAGAAATGTAATTTTTGTGCTGAGAGGATAGATGCCGGAATGGCCAGAGGTTTGAAACCGGGAATAGATCGTGATGCGACTCCAGCTTGCGTAAATACCTGTCAGGCCAGGGCTTTAACTTTTGGTGATCTGGATGATGCAAACAGCGAAGTGTCCAGGTTAATTCATGATAAAAATGGTTTCCAGCTTCACGCCGAGTATGGGACTGACCCTTCAGTTTATTATATCGATCCCGGAATAGCAGGAGCAACTTCTAACGTTCCTCCTCCCGATACTACTACTGGCAGTCACATGCAGCATTTGAGCACCGTAGATGAAACAGCGAAGGCCAAAATTGGTGATTCGATAGTGAAGGCAGGGAAGTAAGATGCAAACAGAACGACAATGGATGGTCACCCATGAGTGGATGGTCAAGGGAACAAGGCAGACCGAATGGATCGAGAAACGGGGAATCCTGCTATGGCTTGCGGAGTACGCTGGTGGACTGGGAGCAGGGCTGTATATCGTGTCATTGTTATTTAATAATTTTTGGGGCATGGTCGCTGGCTTTTTGATCGTATCGGGATTGAAAGGCGGCTTACATATCCTCTATCTGGGCAAACCCATGCGATTTTGGAGAATGGTGATGCACCCTCAGACTTCGTGGATGTCCCGCGGGTTGGCGTTTGTGATAATATTCATGGGATTTGGCTTTCTGCAAATAATGCTCTCAGCTTTTCTGCAGGAACAGACGACGCTGATCTTGGTTTTTGAAATTCTAGCCGGCATTTTTGCCTTGTGTGTTGCCACTTATACCGGGTTTGTCATGAACTATGTAAAAGGCATTCCATTCTGGAATCTGCCTATCCTGCCATTACTTTTCATCATCAGCGGTATTCTGGGTGGATTGGGTATTACGGTGCTCTTCGGCCTGTATAATACCGCGATCAATTTGGAGGCTGCGGAATTATGGAGTCGGATCTTACTGATCGTAGATGCTCTTTTGTTAGCATTCTACCTGTTCCTGGCATCTCGCAAGGAAACGGTCGGCAAACAATCTGTCTTATTCCAACTTCGCGGCAGCATTTCCCCGATCTTCTGGGTAGGAGTCGTAATGCTAGGCATTATTGTTCCAGCAATAATTGCTGTTTATAGTGTCTTTGCGGCCGAAATTGCTGCAATGATCTTGATCGCAGGCATAGTCTGTGAAGTCATCGGCCATATTATGGTTAAATATTGTATATTAAAGTCCGGAATCTATAATCCTATCATTGTGAAGAAGCAAAGCTAATAGAGTAGAGGGTTTTGAAGTGAGCGAGAGAAAAGTTGTTTATACTACCTGCAAAAGCTGTCACGGCGGCTGCGGGGTAAAGGTTGATGTTGAGGATGGAGTGATTGTCCATATTGAAGGAAATCCCAATTCCCTTACACGAGGTACGATGTGTTCCAAAGGACTATCCAGTATTCAGCATGTGGACAATCCCTACAGGCTAAAATATCCCTTAAAAAGAGCGGGCGAAAAGGGAGAGGGAAAATGGAAAAGAATAACCTGGGATGAGGCCCTAACGACAATTGCCCAGAAAATGAAAGACGCCATTGATAAATATGGGCCTTTTTCCATTGCCATATCCCAAGGGACAGGGAGAGGGTATAACCGCTACACCCACCGGCTAGCACGTTCAATCGGTACCGGGAATGTCATTTCTCCGGGTTATGTTTGCCATAGTCCAAGACTGGGTTTATACGGACTGGTAACCGGTTACGGACGGCTGTATTGCGATTATCATGGCTGGGGTGGAGAATTTCCAAAGACCCAAATAATGTGGGCGAAGCAGTTGGAAATCAGCAGTGCCGACTCTGAAATGGCCTACTGGTTTATGAATTCATTGAATTACGCGAAGAACCTGATCGTTATAGACCCAAGGGCCAGCGCATATGCAACCAGAGCAACCTTATGGCTCCAACCGAGACCGGGTACTGATTGTGCTCTAGCCATGGCGATGTGCAACATCATTATCAAAGAGGGGCTTTTCGATAGAGAATTTGTCGATAACTGGACTTATGGATTCGAAGATTTAAAGAAAAGGGTAGAACCCTATACGCCCGAAAAGGTATCCGAGATTACCTGGATTCCGGCTGACAAAATTGTCCAGGCAGCCAGATTATTTGCCATAGATACACCGGGATGCATCCAGGTGGGAAGCTCTCTGGAGAGACAAGCCAACTGCGGCCATACACTCAGAGCGATTACTTGCCTGATGGGTCTCACTGGAAACATTGAGCGGCCGGGAAGTATGATAAGCTGGGTTTTGCCGGCTACCGGATTGATAGAAGATTTCTATCTCCAGATCCCGATTCCCGAGGAAATGAAGAAAAAGATCATCGGCATCGATAAATTCAAGCTAGGTGCAGCTCGTACCTGCAATCCGGATACCCTGGTGAAGAAGATTATCGCCGGTGAGGCTCCGATTAAGGTCTGGTTCAGCGTTGGAGGTCAGCAGATCGTCCATATGGCCAATACCAAAGAAGTGGTAGAAGCCATCAAGAAGGTTGAATTCATGGTTCACTGCGATCTCTTCATGGGTCCGATGGCGGAAGCTTCGGATATTGTATTACCAGCAGCCCACTGGCTGGAGCTGGATGATATTTACGATATGCATCCAAGATTCATGATAGAAGCTCACAATAAGGTAGTTGAACCTCCTGGCGAAGCCAAATCAGACGTCTGGATCTTCAATGAAGTCGGTAAAAGGGTAGCACCTAAATACTGGTATGACAACGTTGAGGATTGCCTTGACGATGAACTAAAAAAGGGTAAAATAAATTGGAATCAATTCAGTCAAAACCTGGTCAGCGGCTGCTGGGGTAAGGACCAGGTCTACTATAAGTATAAGACCGATTACTGGAAAAAAGGTGGGGGATTCCCCACCCCAACCGGGAAATTTGAGTTTTATTCTAAGGCACTGGAACAGTTAGGATATGATCCTCTACCACAGTTTGTGGAGCCGGGGGAAAGCCCGGTTTCTACTCCTGAGTTGTTTAAGGAATACCCATTAGTGTTAACGAGCGGATACCGCCAGCCGTTCTATTTCCTCTCCCAGTACCGTAACATACCCTGGTTAAGAAGTTTCATGGAGTATCCTACGGCTCAAATGCATCCCGAGACGGCCAAACAATTCGGGATAGAAGATGGGGATTGGATCTGGATTGAATCTCCCAGGGGCCGAATCAGACAAAAAGCCAGACTATTTCCCGGAATTCTCAAAGGGGTAGTGATGGCAACCGCCAATTGCTTCTATCCTGAGGAGCCGGCGAAAGGATTCCACGGGCTATTTATTTCAAATCCGAATATTCTGACAAGTAACGATCACCTCGATCCTATGTACGGATCGCCGGATCTGACATGTCTTCTTTGCAAAGTTTCAAAATGCTCGAAAGAGGACTTAAAAGAAGAGGTTTTTCATACCGAAGAATACGGTTTTGTCCAGAACGCCTAACTGAATATCACACTACAAAATTCAAGTAGCCGGGCTAAAATCCGGCTACTTTTGTTTTTGCGTTCTTAAATTCTATCCTTTGAGCCAGCCCATTCTGTAGAAGATCCAGATCATAGCCAGTATAATGAATCCAAGTAAACCGAATACCTGCCATAACTGGATATCCCAGGGATTACCAGCAATATTACTACCCAGAAGTCCCATCACGGCGGGAATTATTCCCATACTGGTAATAACGGCAATGATGCGCATCACCTGATTAGTCTGGAAAGAATTGGTATTTATGTATAAATCAACCAGAGATTGAAGATTGTCCCGGGCACTCGAAGCGGTTTCATGCAAGTAGACTGCCTCATCCATTAGAACATCGAAAATTTTCTCATGTTGTTGACAAAATCCTTCAAGAGGGACTTGTTTGGATGTAATCACGGAGATGATCTCTCTCAGATGCAGCAAAGAGGGCACAATTTGATTGACCTCTTTTCTCAAATAGAATGTTACTTCCAGAAAATTACCGGGTCTCTTGTTTAGAGGGATACTTTCCAGTACCATGAGGCGCTGTTCCAAAGCGGCAATTATTTGCTTATCCTTTTCCAGGATATGCTTTAAGATAGTATATAGAATGGTGACCACCAAAGGATCGTCGGGATCAAGTGCTTTCTGTGCCTGTTTGGTGATTTGCCTGAAGATATCGGTCTTTCTTCTGGAAATGGTAATGATGTTCTGTTCCTGGCAGACAACGAGAATTCCTCTGCGGTCAATGACCAGGCGCGCATCTTTTTGAGACAGCTGGATATCAGCGATTCTGGCGAAAATTAGCGAATAATGCTCGAAATAATCAACGCGCGGATAAGATTCCTCAGTTAACTCGCTTTCCAGAAGAATACGGGGGATTCCCAGGGAATTACTGAGTCTCTCAAGATCACCTTCAGATACATTAGAAATGTCAATCCATGTTTGATAGGGGTTTTTAATATATTCATCAAGTTTACTAAAAGGAACATTTTGATAATAATTTTCAAAATTACCGTCAATGACCTGAATTTCCAGGGGTTTTACCTGTTGCACAATCTCTTTAGTCGCGGCAGCGGCCAACTGGATTCTTCTATCTACTGCTCGTCCACCCATGGCCACTACCCTGATAATCCTCAATAACCTCAATATCAGAGTTGAGTTGCCATATCTGAGTGAAACAACAGGAAAGAGATTTATCAAAGGGACCAGGATCACGAAAAGGTCAAGCAGATGCCAGGGATTAACGATATGTTTTAGAATATTTTTCGCAAATATAGCCTTAAGAAGGTATTCAATAACAAAGATAGACAGGATGGCATAATCAATAAACTGTAGAGTGGTCACAAAGGGGTCAGATAATTCTAAAAAGAGCGGCATAAGCACAACAGGAACCATAATGATAGCCAGGACAATCATCAGCAAGTCCGGTAGAAGCAGATTTACCAGCTCTCTGATTTCCTTTTTCCGGTCTTCTTTCCCCTTACTTTCAAATCCAGCCGATTGATCTAAGGATTGTTGAAGCTCTCCCATTTTACCTCCCGCGCAAAAAAACTTTTAACCACGGTTAGGCTATATAGCATATACTAAGGAATTGCTGCCGTAGAATCAAGTAGATGGAATTACCGGGCTCGAGATTTTGGAAATAACCGGAATGGTTCTTTGGTATATCAATCTATAAAGTTGGGGTCCCCTGGCGGACAGTTCCAGAACTGTTATTCGAGAAGAAAGAACTGATTCCAGAAGTCCAAAGGATTCTTCTTGCTGGTTTTCGAGATTAGACCATGTATGTTTGAACAAACATTGGGATGCCTGACAACTGATACGTACAAATATTTGATTCAGTTTGCTTTTTCTGGAAAGTAATAATCCATAGTGCACGAATATAGGCATGCCTGATACCCTTTGCACTATAACAATTCTACTAGAAAAAAATCCTTAAGCATCTTACCGCAGACAAGCAATTCTACCTATCACACCTTATGAGATTTCATAGGAGTGAGGCAGTACATTGCCCAACCCATATATTGGTGCTGGAATTGTAAATAATCATCCTGGTCAGTACG
>DEUU01000139.1 GCA_002362735.1 Dehalococcoidia bacterium UBA3254 | reverse complement strand
TTCCCTCTGCCGGAGTAATTGGAGCAGGCTTTAAAGCACCTGTCCAGTTAGCCGCTTTAGCTAATGGAACAATCGGACACGCTTTGAATTTTGATGATTTGAGCTTTGTTTTTAATGCCCATCCATCGGTGACGCTGGTGCCGGTAATCTTAGCTCTTGGAGAATACCTGGGAGTTACCGGAAAAGAAGCGCTGACAGCCTACATCGCTGGTTTTGAGGTTGGGTCCTATATCAGCTCACCGGTTGTCAACATTCATTATCACCAGGGATGGCATTCGACAGGTACAGTCGGAGTGATGGGAGCGACGGCTACTGCCGCCAGGTTATTAAAACTTAACGTCCAGCAGACTAGAATAGCTCTGGGAATCGCCGCCTCAAATGCCAGCGGATTAAGATTGAATTTTGGCACCATGACAGAGGCTTTCCATGCGGGTAATGCTGCGACTGACGGAGTGTCCGCTGCTCTTCTGGCCAAGGAGGGTTTTACCGCCAATGAGAGCGCTATTGAAACTAAAAATGGATACGCCCAGGCATTGGGATGCAGTGAAAAGATTGATTGGGATCAAGCTTCAGCTAACCTGGGTAAAATATTTGTTTTGACCAGATCAGCGCTCGGATTCAGGTCTTATCCATCCTGCGGAGGCACCTTGGGGGTAATCGATTCTGCGATCTATTTAAGGAATAAATTTAAGATCAATCCCTCTCTGATCGAATCGATCACCCTTGGAGTTGGTCCGTATGAGAATGGGACCCTCATCCATAACCCCGTTAAAGGATTGGAAGGAAAAGATAGTCTGGAATACTGTACCTGCCGGGCTATTCTTGATGGTAAAGTTACCCTGCGTGATTTTTCGGATGAACGGGTAAACCAGCCAGAGGTCAGAAGTTTGATGCAGCGTACCAAATGTGTGGAAAGGTATCCGATGGCCGTAATGGGAGCGGGAGCCAGCGGGATGAATCCTCAATCGGTAACCATCCGGATGACGGATAATACTGAATATTTCAGGGAAACACCTATGGAATCGGGTATGCCCGTAAGACCCATGACTAAGGAAGAACTCGAGGGAAAATATCGGGATTGCGCCTCATTAACTTTAAATCAAAATGAGATAGAAGAATCTTTGGCTTTAATCAATAACTTGGAAAAATTGGATAACTTGAATAAACTAATGAAAATCGTATCCAAAATCTAGTCCCTATTTTACTAGTATAACTTCTGAGTGAGGTTTACAGATGGGAAAGACTATTACTGAAAAAATTTTAGCCAAAGCTAGCGGCCAGAAAGAGGTCTCGCCAGGTGAGTATGTATTTTTAACCTCACCCTGTCCAGTTCCGGGGATCGGAAGAGTAAAGGGTAAGTTCGAAGCTTTTGGAGCCAAAAAAGTATTTGATCCTGAATTAGCTATTGTTCTGGATGATCATGCCGGTGATGCCGGATGGTCAGCTTTCGGTACTGAAGATGAAAGAGCCTCTGTCTGGAGATGGGCAAAAGAACTTGGAATACCGCGAAGCAATATATTTGTAAACAAAGGCATTGGGCATATTGTGTCCGCAGAGCTTTGCTGGGCATTGCCGGGAACTGTCTACCTTTCTATCACGAATGGGCATTCAACAACATTGGGTGGTCTGGGCGCCTTGGCGCTTAATTTGTCATATGATTCATTAGCTTACCTGATAACAGGCAGAACCTGGTTACGTGTACCTGAAACCATCCGGTTCAATATCTCAGGCGAGCTGCAAGAGGGAGTAATGCCCAGGGATATCTCTGATTTTATCCTTGGCGAAATAGGACCGGCCGGGGCGCCTTATCAAGTCATCGAATGGACAGGTCCGTTAATAGATAAAATGAGTATGGACGGGCGTTTTTCTATATGTAACGATCCTGTCCATTGCGGAGCCAAGACCGCCATCATTAACCCGGACAAAAAGACCGTTGACTACGTAAAAGAGAGAACCAGGGAGCCCTTTGAGCCACTGGTAAGTGACTCTGACGCAATTTTTGCCAGGACTTATAATTTTGACGTAACAAACCTGGAACCACAGGTTGTTGAACCGCCTAAGAGATGGACCGTTAAGCCTGTCAAAAAATTCACGGATATAAAGATAAACAGGGCGTTTATAGGTTCCTGCTTCAACTCTCGCCTTGATGACCTGAGGATTGCGGCCAAAATCCTCAGGGGTAAAAAGATTCATCCGGATGTTCGCCTGAATATTACTCCCGGTTCAGTTAATGTCCTGAAAGAGGCGATGCGAGAAGGTCTGATCGAAACTTTCCTCGACGCTGAATGTGAGATTCCGCTACCCTGTTGCGGGATGTGTGGCGGAGCCAATACCCCCTTATCTTCGGGAGATACGTGTTTAGCGACAGGAACAAGCAATTATACTGGTCGAATGGGCCACCGCAATGCCAGGATCTACCTGGCTAATCCGGCTACTGTCGCGGCCTCGGCCATAGAAGGTAGAATAACAGACCCCAGAGAATATTTATAGGGCGAGGGCAAGAAACATGTCGAACTCAAATAATCTTAGAGGAAGAGCCTGGGTATTTGGAGATATCATAGATGCAGATTTTGATATTTGCCCATTTGAAGCGCCGTGGGATCATTCTCAAATCAAAGGAGAATGGGGGAAGTATTGTATGACAAGCAAAGACCCCGAATTTCCCCAAAAAGTACAAAAGGGTGATTTTCTGGTAGCCGGCGAAAACATGGGCTACGGCTACGGGCACAGCGAATCGGGATTTCTGTCTATCAAAGAATGTGGCATCGCAGCGGTTATTTGTGAATCTACTAACAGAAATTTTTTCAGAAACGGGATTCACGCAGGACTACCTGTTATTGAATACAAGGGCATCAAGAGTAAAGTCAAAGGGGGAGACGAGTTAGAGGTTAACCTGAGTTCAGGTTTGATTAAAAATCTCACTACTGGAGAGGAACTCCATTTCTCCCCCTATCCTGATTTCATGCTGGAAATAGTTAATGCTGGTGGTATCTATCCTCTCCTTAAAAAGATGTTGACTGGTGGGGATGTTCCTATATACCTGCGCACGTCACAATCTCAAAAGGATAACTAGCTTTATTTTTCCGTAGAATCAAAATTTCAGACCCTCAGGAAAATTATCTGTATTTTTCTCCCAGCCCCTGGAAACGATTGTATTCCTGGTAAGATAATTTTCTTTCTTTTTGTCAAAGATAAGATTATTTGTTTAAAAACTAATTTTATTCAGGGTTCAAACAAGTTATTATCTGAAAATGGTGTTTTTCTCGAATATTAGTCTGGACTTTTTGATTCTACATGACAATTATGGGGAGGAAATCAGATAAATGTTGTTCCCAAAAGCAGTCCTTATAATCAGGCTTTTTACAGTCTGCTGTTGTTGATTAGCGATTTGGTCAGTAGCCAACTGTTCAGGGAAAATGTCAGTGATGAAAGGACTGACATTAACTATGAAAGAACAGACCAGATTGCAAATCTTAAATTCCGTATTAACTCAACAATGTAATGCTGTGGAGGCAGCCCAGCTAATCGGGGTTAGCGAACGCCATCTGT